>CALZJV010000285.1 GCA_945787595.1 uncultured Desulfobacterales bacterium
TGAAGGCGGTCTCGATTATATATTAGAACCCTCGGGGATCAAATGGCAGGATTTTAAGAAGATGGATTACATCCGCGGACAAGTCAAGTACCGCAAGTATCAGGATAGAGGATTTTCGACCCCCACCAAAAAGTTTGAGCTTTACTCAACCTTGCTCGAAAATTGGGGATACGATCCGTTGCCCAAATTCCGCGAACCCCCCGAAAGCCCTGTCAGTATGCCGGAACGGCACAAACAATTCCCTTATATTTTGATTACCGGCGCCCGTTCTCCGGGCTTTTTTCACACGGAAAACCGCCAGATACCCTGGCTGAGGGAACTTCACAAAGATCCGGTGATGGAGATCCATCCAGATACCGCTGAAAAAGAAGGAATCAAAGAAGGCGAATGGGTCATTATCGAGTCTGCCCGGGGAAAAGTCAGGCAGCGCGCTAAAATCTATGCCGGTATCCACCCGAACGTTGTGAGTGCCCAGCATGCCTGGTGGTTTCCGGAAAAAAAGGATCCCGCACATGGCTGGGATGAATCCAATATCAATATTTTAACCGATAATGCTTATGAAACCTGTGATCCGGCAATGGGCGCCACCAGTGTTCGGACACTATTGTGTAAGATTTATCCTGAACGGGAATAAAGAATCCTGGCTCAGAGGACCAGGCTTTGATTTCATCCCAATGGGGAGGTGGTTGTCGTCAGGTAACCAATGGCATTCGATTACGGTCCGGCTCCGGCGGATTATCTCTGACCTGGCCCAAAGGACCGGGTTTTCTGTGTTATAATGAGTTATAGTATATACGGGAAGATATTATGCCTGAATTTAAATTAACCATCGACAATGATTTATGCTGGGGCTGTAAAACCTGTGAAGTGGCCTGCAAACAGGAAAACCGGGCAGCAGACGGCGTCAAATTAATTTTCGTTCAAGAAAACGGCCCCGGGCTCGTCGACGGTAATCTGGATTTTTCCTTTCATGTCAACCTATGCCGGCACTGCGATGACCCGCCCTGCGCCGAGGCCTGCCCGGAGGATGCCATCACCCAAAGAGAAGACGGCATTGTTGTCATGGATTACGAATTGTGTACCGGATGTCAGGCTTGCATCGACGCTTGCCCATACAATGCCATTGCCTTTGACGAGGATAAAACCGTCGCACAGAAGTGTAATCTTTGCTATCAGCGGGTGGCTCAGGGGCTTATCCCCGCCTGTGCCGACAATATCTGTCCGGCCCATTGCATCTATTTTGGAACTTCAGAAACTAAACCTCTCCCACCGGATCCACGTGAACAATGATTCTGTCGAGCTCATCCATCTTCTCTGCCAGACAACGTTCTACTGTTTTGGCAATGCGGTGTCCTTCGACAACCGTTAATTGGCCATCGACGACAATGTGAATTTCCGCTTGGTATAAACCTCCCGAAATTCGAACTCTGAGATCATGAGCATCCATCACACCTTCAACAGTCCTTGAAAGTTGTAGAAGCGTTTCTATTATTTCTGGCCGAGGGGCGGTGTCGGTAAATTCACGCAGCGTTTTTCTTAAGATATCCAACCCGACCTTGACGATAAAGAAGGAGACGATCAGGGCGGCGCAAGCGTCAAGAATGTGCCAGGAAGGATTTATAAGCGTGCCCGTAACACCCAGCAGGACAGCCACTGAGGAAAGGGCATCCGAACGGTGATGCCATGCATTGGCCACAATCAGCTGGCTTTTTATGCGCCGTCCAATTAAAACCGTGTAACGATACAGGGCTTCTTTCATAGCGATGGACACGCCGGCCCCAATCAGGGCGATCCCCGTGGGATGAGATTCGGTGTGCCGATGGATATTCAAAGCTGCCTCTATGCCCAGATACACAGCCGTTCCAATGAGAGCCAACCCTACGATGGCGGACGCCAATGTCTCGATACGGGCATGCCCGAAATGATGTTCTTTATCCGGGGGCTTGCGTCCGATTTTAATACCGAGAAGAACCACAGCGTCGGTAAAGAGATCGGAAATAGAGTGGACCGCATCTGCTATCAAGGCCTGGCTGCCACCGAATATACCGGCGAAGAACTTAAGCAGGATCAAGAAGGCATTGACAAAAACTCCTAGCAGCGTAGCCCTTCTGCCAGCCTTTGCTGACGATATTTTAGCTTCATTCATAGGTTCTTTCCATGATGGTGGACCCTATGTTACTTTCTATCGGCCCTGGGCTTGAAAATCAATTAATAATTTTGTTAAAAGGCGTATATAAGTAGGTGGGTCGGGGGGGAGGCAGGACCTTGGTTCGCCATGCGATTTGTTCATGAGGTAGGGATTAGGTTCAGGGAAGGCTGGACACCTTGCGACAGGCTTGGCGGTCGGTTTCCTGCTCCGCTTCTCTCCGAGGCGTAGGATCGTGCCGCTTCGAGCCGGTGGCCAGCCCGCAGGGCAGGGCTTGCAGCTTGGAGAAAGATGTGAAAACTGGGTTGCCAAACAAAATTTCAGTTAAGGATGTTTTAGATCCTGGGCGAGGCGTCGAAATCTCTTCCGTGCGGGCGGCTTAATTCATTTCCATCATGTGCATTGAGTGACAGAATGATTCAATGCCTTTATGCACGTCTTGAAGTGATTTCTTTAATGCGAGCCTGAATAATCTTTTCTTCATGCTGCCGTTTTTTCTTTGCTGCCTCGTTTACCTTTGAGATTATTTGATCCATGTCAACCGGTTTCATCAAATAATCAAAGGCGCCATGTTTCATTCCCTCAATGGCGGATTCAACATCCGCATGACCGGAAAGCATCATGACCTCCACCAGGGGTTTTTTTCTTTTGATTTCAGCCAGCGTTTCGATTCCGTCCATGCCCGGCATTTTGACGTCCAGAATGATGACCTCGATATTGTCATTTTCTGATAGCACCTGCAGTGCCTCTTCCCCGCTGAACGCTTTTGAAATTTGAAAATCCCTTAACTCTAGACGCTCGCTGAATGTTTCAATAAAGCTGACTTCATCGTCTACCAACAATACGTTTGCGATGCCCATTGAAATTCGCTCCTTTTAAATTTGGTGCTGACTGATTGCTCAATGTTAAAAAATTCTTAATTTCTCCGAGGCGTAGGCTCTCTGCAAGCCGGAGGCTGCTATTCCTATTGTAAGACCGAATGTCAAGGATGTATACCCAGGAGGCACCTTTATCACAGGTGCCGAAACTTAATCAATTATTAAATTTTCCGGTCTGATCTGCCCTGGGCCCTCTGCTCGAAATGCCCGACAGCCGACCTGTTGTAGTAAGCTTAAAAAATGACTTGAATTTATCAGAACCTTAAATTACATTCATAGTTCTCGTCCTAAACACCTTATATTTAGTGCCCATCCACAAATCAGTTAAAATCAGTTGGGCACTTTATGGTGTTTCCAATCCAGAAATGCGGATTTTTGCCCAAGATCAAGGAAATCAAGCGGTTGTGCGGAGACGTAGCTGGCTACGTCGCACAAACAAACGCGCCGATTGACGCCGAGATTGGGCAAAAAGACCATTTATGGAAATTAATGGTGCCGCTGTCGGAATATGCAACGGTTCCGGAGGGGTCGACCCTGTTTGATGCGGTCCTGGCCCTGGAAAAAGCCCAGGAGGAGTTCGACCATACCAAATACAAGCACCGCGGTGTCTTAATTCTCGATAAAGATAAGCGGATTATCGGTAAATTGGGTCAATTGGATGTGCTGCGCGCCCTTGAACCAAAAGATGAGGATCCGGGCGAAATTAAAGAACTCAGTCAATTCGGCTTCAGTTCCAATTTCGTCCACAAACTACGCAAGCAGCGGCGAATGAAGGCAACGCCCTTGAAGGACCTATGCGGCAAAGCATCCAAATTAAAAGTGGAGAATTTCATGCAGACACCTTCCGAGGGCGAGTTTATTGAAGAGGAAGCTTCCCTTGAAATGGCGGTGATGCAGTTGGTCACGGGGCACCATATATCGCTGCTGGTAACCCGGGACAAGGAAATTGTCGGGGTATTGCGCCTGACGGACGCTTTCGCGGCGGTATTCCACACCATGAAAGAATGTGAAACCTAATTAATCCGCCCTGAAAAATAGCATATTCAGGTTTACAAATTTTTTTTAGAATACTGAAATATGTTGTCAGAACAAACGCGATAAGGGCCTATCATGAAAGAATTGGAAAAACTCCTGGACCGGATTATTCAGAGAATCAATATCAACTTGCGTGAACTTGATTACGACGTGAGTCCTTTTATCCAAAATCTGGTTCCACTGAATCAGATGGTCAAATTCTATGCATTCTACGGCATTACCCCCAACCACCCGCTTGACTTCCAGTTCAGGCATTCCAGTCTGGCAGGCAGCTATTTTCTGGGAAGATGCCGGACGACCAACTCCATCCTTTATAAAAGCGATATCCGGGGTGACGAACTCAAACACCAGGGCGATATATTTTATTACCAAAAGTTTGAAATCCCGATAACTAGAGATGAAGGCATTGACATTGAAGACAGTTTTCTAATTAAAACCCTGGTTCATAATTTTTCACACGACCCGGAAACCCCTGAAAGATTTTTTATCAGGGATACCGTTTCCACCCATTACGCCAATATCCACGGCTCGCCCGTCGATGGATGTTTTTTGGGACCGTTTGCAACCGTCGATCTGACAACCATGAGCGATTGTGTCATTGGAACGTTTTCATACGTCCAGGCCGGCGAGGTCGATCATCTTAATGTCGGCCCCGGAACCGTCTGGGTCCGAAGTCCCGACGAGTTCAATTTTTTGTACCGCTATCCCCTAAACAAATTGAACCATTACATCAATTTTTTAAAAGGAAGAATGCCCCAGGGGTTCATTATTGATTTCATGAAAGACCGCAAAGAAGATTTCCAGCGCGTTTTTGATATGGTCAACATTGAACAATCCGTTCCAGTTCCAGTCAACGCCTCACTGGATCGCTTTGCGGTGATCAAACCCAAGACTCGCATCAGCGAGAATGTCCTGGTCGCCCAGCGTGCCTACCTTCAAAATGCATGGCTCGGCAAGAGTGTCAACGCCCAGGAAAATTGTTATATCATTAATTCTCGCCTGGAAGGTTTCGATGTGAGCGCCCATGGGGCCAAAATCATCGAGGCCGATTTAGGGAAAAACATATTCGTCGGATTCAACAGCTTTTTGCGGGGGAGGGCCAATAGCCGGTTGACCATAGGCGACGAGAGTATCATCATGCCTCATACCATCATCGATATTAAAAAACCATTAACCATACCGCCCGGTCACCTGGTCTGGGGTCTGATTACGAACCCGCAAGAGCTTGAAACCAGCAGCATGGCCCTCAAAGACTTTTCCAAGATCAACGATGGTCTGATAAAAGGCAATATGTCTTTTGAGGGGAATGGTGCCGCTTTTGTTTCGACCTTCCGCGATCGCATTCATCACATTCTCGAAGCCAACGGGGCCTTCTTTGACGGCAAAAAGAACCGGGGACATGCCCAAAAAAACCAGAACATTTCCTTTAATACGATTCAGCCATACCCCGACGGCGAATTACAAGGGCTGTATCCGACCATTTTGATTCAGCCCTGAAACCGGACAAACCAGAATTGAATATTGAAGATTGTAGACTGAATATTTAAGGTATCCTTTCGATTTTATAAAGGACGGAGCGTAGCGACATCCACTAATCTTCAATTTTCAATTCCTGACCGCCCGTTTTGCGTTAACCTCCGGTAAGGACCGGCATGTCCATCAAGGGCCAGAGGATAAAGACGGCAAAACCGGTGATGATCATCAGGATAATACTGGCCGGTATGCCGTATAGAAAGAATTCACCGGTGCTAAACTGTTTGGAGTCGTAAGCTATCGCATTGGGGGCGGCGCCTACCAACAACAAAAACGGCATGCCGGCCGTCACGAGGGCCGCAAACAGGATGACCTCACTTGCCACGCCCAGATAGGGCGCTATGACCAGGGCTACCGGCAGGGATATGGCGATGGCGGCCACGTTCATGATAAAATTGGTCATCATCATGACGAAAAAGGCGATACTCATCACAAACACAAACCAGTTGGCATTCTGAAACATCACCAACCAATTAACCGCCATCCAGTTGGCGGCGCCGGTTTGCCACAGGCAATTGCCGATGCTCATGGCACCGGCAAACAGCAGTATGATGTTCCAGGGAATGGCTTCCAGATCATCAAGATCCATGATGCCGGTGACAAAAAACAAGATGGTAGATATCAGGATGATGGCGGTTTTGTCGACGGGTTGCAAGGCCGGGATGAAGGAGCGCAGCGACATGGTCACGATGCAGGCCCCGACGATGAGCGCTGCCTTGATCTCGTTGCGGGTCAGCGGTCCCAGTTCGGCGTTCAACTGGCGGGCCTTTGCCCTGAGTCCCGGGATGGTCGCTTTTTCGGGTTTGAAGAAAACCATAAAAAATCCCCAGAGGATGAAGGTCATGATCCAGCCGATGGGGAACATATACCAGGTCAATTGAAAGAAGGTAATATCCTGGCCGACGATGTCCTTGTAAAAGCCCAGGGCCACTGCACCGCGGGCGGCTCCCAGCAATGTCACGATACTGCCGGCGCCAGCGACATAGGCCATTCCAATAAACAGGCCTTTGCCAAATTTTGTCTTTTTATCGCCTTCACCGTAAAGCGCATAAATCGACACCAGCAGCGGGTAAATGGTGGCCGCCACCGCCGTGTGCGCCATAATGTGGGTCAGGGCTGCGGTGACAACGAAGCATCCGAGATAAATCATACTGGTTTTCTCACCGACGATGACCAGCATCTTGTACGCCAGACGTTTCGTTAGTCCCGTCTTGGTGAATACCAGCCCGATCATAATTGAGGCAAAGATGAACATGACGGACGGCACCATGAAATCCGTAAAAGCATCCCTGGCCGGACGTATCAGGAAAAGTGCCTGCAAAACTCCGATGGCCAGGCTGGTAATTCCGATAGGCACCACTTCGAAGACCCACCAGGTCCCGGCCAGTAAAAATACAGCAATGGCTCCCTTGGCCTCCCGGCTTAGCGGGAAATGTTTGCCCATGGGATCTACTGCGTCGGGCCAGACCGGTGCCCAGTAAACCACCGCGAAAAGGACAATGCCCAAGAAAAGAAACCCCATCTTTTTCCAGTCGATATTTTTCGCTGCCGCAATATTGTCACTCATTAACACATTCCTCCTCTATCCTATGAAACTGTTAAAGAGATTTCTGAGCATTTAGGAGATTGGTAGCCCGTATTCTTTAAAAGCACTCCTTCATTACATGGAAAACCGCCGCAAACACGTCGGTTTGTCGCAATACGCCAACAATTTTTTCGCCGCGGGTTACCAGAAGGGATTGGTGGTTACCGATGATAAGCTGATGAATAGCGATGTCCAGCGACGCATCTTCGGCGATATATTCGCCTTCGGTGGGTGTTTTCATAATTTTCTTGACGTTTTGCTGGCCGGCCTTGCGGCAGATGTCCTCCAGGGGACCGGCAAAGAGGTGATAATCCTCCAATATGGATTTCGTGAATTGTTTGGTAAATCCATAGCGATGCAGCCCCTCTCCCTGACTTATTTCGTTGTACTTCGGTTCCAGGGCTCCGAGTACATCCAGTTGGCTGAGTTTGCCGACAACCTTCCCTTTTTTATCAAGTACCAGAATTGCCCTGTGGCGGTAACGGGTATGTTTGTCTTCAAAATTTTCCTGGGCTCTTTCCAAAGACAGGACGGCATCAAATAATGTAGCATCTTCGGACACCGTTGCGTACTCCGACAACGGTACCATTAAATCTTTCACCGAGTATGATTTCACGGCTACCTCCCTTTTTTGGGTAAATTTTCAGGACCATTTATCATAATTCGGCCATATTGTACAGATTTTCTGACTTTTGATTCCGCTTTAACCCATTTAATTTTATTGGAATGTAACAATGTGATACACATCGAGACGTTTGATTAAATTTGCCTCAAGTTCTTTTTGACATTTGCACCGATCCTTATATAGTAAGGTTGGCCTGTTGAGCCGGTTAAGCCAGATGAGCCTGTTAAAAAGGAGAAAATGTCTGATTTTATTCTTAACCGGCAAACGGGGTAACAGGCTCAACCTATAGAATTCAAGCATTTTAAGGAGGCTTATAAATAGGCTATAGTGCGTTAGATGCACTTTTTTGAGTTAGGTTCTTTGTAAACATCTGACTTGGGAGGATTAATATGAGAACGATAACGGTAAGGGAGTTGATGGTGCCGCTTGAACAATATGCAACGGTTTCCAAGGAGGCAACTTTGCGCGAGGCGATCCTTGCTCTGGAAAAGGCTCAAATGACGCTTGACCCGTCCCGGCATAAGCATCGTGCCATATTGGTGCTGGATGAGAGCGGTAAGGTTGTGAGTAAAATAACCATGAAAATTATTCTGATGGCGCTTGAACCCAATTATGGAAAAGTGGAAGGTACAGGCGTTTTGGAGCGATCAGGATATAGCCCGGATTTGATCCGGTCAATGCTCGAAGATAATGCACTTTGGACGGAACCTTTGCAGTTTTTCAGTGAGCGGGCTACCAAGCTGAAAGTGGGTGAATTAATTCATCCACCCTCGCAGGATGAGTATATTGATGAAAATGCTACCCTGGGTGAGGCCATCCACCAGATGATTGCTTATCCTTATCTTTCTCTGCTTGTGACTAGCGGCGATGAGGTCTTGGGAATATTGCGGCTTTCTGATGTTTTTACAAAAATTTGCGATGTAATCAAAGGCGCCTGATGTTGAATCCGGTTTGTATTTGAGGGCAGACGAGAGTTGAAAGAACTCAAATTTTAAGGTGACATTTAAGAAGGAGTATTTTGATGGATACTCATGGGGAGAAAACAGGCATATTCGCCAAGAAAGGACTGTGGCTCGGAACTGGCGCTGGCCTTTTCATCTTGATCGCCTTTATTTTAGCGCCGCCCCAATCGCTTGTCGATGTAATGGAAAAATACGGCTATGTCGAAAAGATGATTGAGTGGGAGATCGCCCATAACGCCGAAGAGGCTTCCGCTAAAACGATGATTGTACTGGGGATTGTTCCCATGGCGGTTGTCTTTTTTGCCGTCGAGGCTCTCCCGATAGGCGTAACGGGCATCCTGATGCCTCTGATGGCATACTTTTTCGGGCTGCTGCCTTTCAACATGATTGGCAAGACCTTTGCGGGGGATGCACCGATGTTCATGCTGGGCGTTTTTGCTTTAGGAGCGACGGTGGTAGAGGTCGGTTTCCATAAACGACTGGCTGTCTGGCTGCTGGGATGGACCAAGGGGTTCTGGGTGCCCATGATCGTGCTGTGCACCAGCATGTCGATTGTGGGTTCATTTATGTCGGCGCCTGCCATGTGTTCGTTTATGGTGCCGGTGATGATGGCCGTCTATTACGGATCGGTGAGGGCCACCAGCCCGGAGGGGGAGGTGGTTCACGATCCGGCTCTGGCCAAATATCTGCTTTTTTCCCTTTGCTTCGCCCTGAATATGGGCGGGCCCGGAACGCCCTCGGCCGGTGGACGCAATGTGATCATGATGGGGTTCTTTACCGAATACGGCATACCGATCACCTATTCCGGCTGGATGCAATACGGCTGGCCCCTGGTGCCGCTCGGCAGCGCCATATTGTTGCTTTATATGGCGACTTTTTTCAGTAAGAAGATAAAGACCCGGGACCTTACCCCCGGGCTGCAACATATCAAGGAAGAGACGCGCCGAATGGGTAAAATGAAATATCCCGAGTATGTCACTGCCGGGACGCTTTTCCTCATTGTGGCCCTGTGGATATTCGGCGGCGAAGCGACGGGATTGGGCGGACCGGCGCTTCTGGCCCTGGTCATACCGGTTTTGTTCAAGACTGTTAAATTTGAACAGATCATTGAGCGTATATCCTTTAACGCCTGGTTCATGTACTGCGGGGCCCTGACCCTGGGCGCTCTTCTCAAGGAAAGCGGCGGCGCCCTGTGGCTGGCGACAACCTTTCTGAACGCGCTTTCACAGGTTGGCATGGATAAGGGTTACGGGTTGTGGCTCGGAATGTCCGCTTTCTCCGGTCTGGTTACCAACTTTATGTCTGACGCCGCCACCGTGGCCCTGATCGGGCCCATTGTCGTCCCCATGGGGATCATGACCCAGGTTGCCGGTGAGCCGTGGGCCATCGGCATGGCCGTGGCATTGGCATCCTCTTATGCCCATTTCCTGATCGTGGGGTCTCCCGCCAATGCGCTGACATTTGCACTGGGGGTTTATCCGGATACAAATAAGCGGGCCCTTGAAGCGATTGATTTTGTGAAATACGGTTTTGGATTTTTTATACTGTCCATGCTGCTGCTCTGGATCATTGGATTTCTGGTGGTCTACCCCATCGTTGGTTTTCCGGAGGGAATTCTTGAGCAGGCAACCCAAGTACTTCAAAGCACGGCTGCCAGATAGCCGGCGAACCGAATTCAGCCCTATCGTCATTTCGGCTTTTTTATTTTCAGGGCCTTGGCTTTTTCTATTTTTTGGGTGAGGAGGTTCAAGTCGGCAGGTTTCTCGATGACATCCATGGCGCCGAGATTGATGGCCTCAATGCACTTTTCCTCCGGCACATTGGCTGTCAACAGGATGATTTGTACCTCGGGTTTTGTCTCCTTAAATAGTTTTAATGCCTTAAAGCCGTCCATTTCGGGCATCATCAAATCCATTATAATCGCATCATAGGATTCCTTTTGCACCATTTCGAGGGCATCTTCGGCCGAAGTGGCGGTGGATACGTCCATGCCCCGGGCCTCCATGCGCTCAGCCATGATATCTAAAAAATCCTTTTCGTCGTCAACAAGTAAAACCTTTGCGTGCATTAAATTACTCCAATTGAGTCCGGCTGAGTTCAGCAGTTAAACATCCTTTAGAACAGACCTCGGTGAAGAGGTGAAGCCACTTAATTTGGCTGTCCGGATGCGATCTTCCTGTTCGGCCTTGCGGTCATTCGCCTTGTCGATTTTTAAGGTCAAATCTTCAGTCTCACAGGGCTTCATCAGAAAATCAAAGGCGCCAAGTTTCATGCCTTCGATGGCCATTTCCACGGTTCCATGTCCGGTCAGCATGATGACTTCAGTCAATGGTTTCAGGTTCTTAATTTCGCGCAGAACTGCGGTTCCTTCA
>CALZJV010000286.1 GCA_945787595.1 uncultured Desulfobacterales bacterium
AACGGTTTTGAGTCCGGCTTTGGCCAGATATCCTGCGGCTGTCAATCCGTTGTGTCCGCCGCCGACGATGATGGCATCATAGTTTTCAGTCATAAGGGATCCCAAATCTTCAAATGATTGAATATTTTCGATTGAATATTGAATATTTAAGGTCCGCCTGCGGCGAATCAATTTTAGAAAGATCTATAAAAAAAATGACGGAGCAAAGCCTCCGGATTCGGTCTTATCTAAATTAAAAATTTTTCGAGCTTTTCAATGGTATCCTGGGGGGTTTCACCGAAAAAATCCGCACCGATCCTCTTGGCCCAATGGTCGGTTGCCACCGCTCCGCCCACCATGGTCTTGACCTTGTCTCGCAGACCGGCTTCTTTCAACGCTTCCTCCAGTTTCTTCTGGCCGATCTGGGTAGTGGTCATCATGGCCGAAGAGCCCACCACATCGGCATTGAGCTCCTGGGCCTTTTTCACAAATTCGCCAATCGGGACATCCCGTCCCAGATCATGAACCTCATAGCCGTAGACCCGCAACATGGTCACGATGATGCCCTTGCCGATGTCGTGAATATCGCCTTCAATGGTTCCGATCACGATGACAGCCCGTTTCGCCTGCTGCTTGTCCTGGGGCAAAGCGGCTTCCAGAATCTCAACCGCGCCCGTCATGGCTTCGGAGGCAATCAGCAGCCCCGGTAAAAAAACTTCCCCCCGATCAAAGAGATCGCCCATCTTGCGGATACCCGCGGCAAAACCTTCATTGATCATATCAAGCGGGTCCATGCCGTCCTCCAGAGCTTTTTGGGCTATTTCTTTGGCCGCCTCACCCTCCATATCCAAAATTGATTGGGCAGCTTTCTTCAACCATTCAGTTTTTTCCATTCTCTTACCTCTTTTACATTTTAATATTTAGTTTTTCCTAACCCAGACTAGCCGAAACGAATTGCCACAAAGACTCCAAGGCACAAAGTGAAACCTTCAATTATATTACTTAGTGTCTTTGTGTCTTAGGGGCGAAACTCTTCTTTCAAAATATGCAAAGAATTCACAACTAAGACACCGCCCTTTTCCCGCAAGGCTCGACTCAATTTCATTCTAATTCTAAATCTGATCACCGTAGTTGATTACTCCGCACTTTTCACGATCCGCTTCAGCTCCTTGATGAGTTCCTCCGGCAAGGGTTTCGGCTCGTGGGTTTTTAAAAGTTCGGCTGCCTTTTGGTTGGCAGATTGAATCAGGCTTTTTGATCCTCTTTTCTCCCATGCGCCTCGCATGCGGCGATCGATGATCGTTGCCTGAACCTGCTCGGTCTCTATATGATTGAGGGTATGCCGCTGGGTTAAAAAATTATTGCCGATGCCGACTTTTTTGATCAGATCGACACCCATCAGCTCATCCTCCAGGGAAACCCCATTCACGATTCTTTTCACCATGGCGGCAATCTCATCGTCAATGACCAATTGGCCGAAGCTGAAAGTCATGCCCGCCTCGAGCATGCCCGCGCCATAAATGAGATTGGCTCCTGCCAGAGCAGAGAGCAACGCGCTGATGGTCTTTTCGTGTCCTGCCTGGGCATCGGATATCTTTGCATCAGCCTACCCACCGGCCACATAGCTGGGAAGACCATAGTAATTTGCCAGATGGGCCGCACCGGCACTTATCATAGCCATCTCCGGTACCCCCACCACAGCGGTTGCCTGTTGCATGTCAAGCGTTGTCGAGGAACTGCCGTATATG
The DNA here is from genome assembly GCA_945787595.1 of uncultured Desulfobacterales bacterium. The sequence goes on from CALZJV010000286.1 coordinate 1,728, forward strand.
ACAGGGGTTCCCGGATTTGTCAGCTGAGCCAGAATTATTCCGGCAAGTACCTCTGCATTATGCATGACAAGCGCACCTGAGATGGAAATCGGGCTCGATGCGCCGGCCATAACCATACTGAGAACATTGATGGGCAACCAGTGCCTGGCAGCTTCGATAATCACTTCGGCACTCGATTCAATAATCTGCAGCGGGCTGGTCGGACAGACACCGAAAGATACAATCGGCCTCTCTTTTAATTTATCCAGTCCTCCGGCAACTGCCGCAGCCATTTCGATCAACAACTTGGTTCTGGCCCCATCTTCAGAATCCGATGCGTAATGTTTGGAGCAATTGATTAAACCGGCTTCGAGCATGTGAAGATCAGCGGACGAGTCGGGTTTATCGCGCGCGGTCACCGGCGCTGTCAGGATATCCATGTGCGTTAGTGCATCCGTCAGACGTGCAATTTGAGCCACATCCTTTTTGGTGGACTCCCGAATTTCACCGGTCTTTAAATCCTCTGTCAACACCCCGACGCCAAAGGTGGTAAATCCCACATGCTTGCCGCCCATCATAAAATCATTTTCAGGGTCACGTCCGGCCAGCAAAATATGGCTGGGACACATGGATATAGCCTGCTTCACGATATGATCCGGAAACCTGACCACCCGGGTTTTTTTATTCACCCAGCAACCGCCGTCATGCAGAATATCCAGGGCGGCATCGCAGTCCATACTGACGCCGGTGGTTCGCAGCACATCCCCCGTAGCGGCATGAATTTTATCCAGCGCATCCGCCGTAAAGGTCCTCAAGCCCCAGCCGGTAGTCATTTCAGTCGCAGCTACCGTGGCTTTTCGCATTTTTGGTCCTCCTTTCTTCCGATTGATTATTTTGAAAAATTAAGCTTGGATTTAAACATATTTACCGAGTTAAGCTCGATATCCAGCAGCTCCGCAATCCGGCATTTAGCGGCAATTCCACTGGCACCGTCGGCTATCATTGGAAGGGTTGCAATATCCAGATCCTGTCGAACCTGATGCATCACTTCTTCATCGGTTAATTCAATGACGCTTATTGCGAGCTTCTGCGCCACATATTCTTTGGCTTCCGTGATCTTCATCCGTTGGGTCAGTTGCATCCAAGCCACCAGATCTCCAGCGGTTCGGATGCCTCCCATCCCGGCAGCCATAATGTGGGCGACAGTCATCCCGAATGGATCTCCGACGCCAACCTACAACCCGTCCGCTTTTCCGATCTCCACCAGGGCCTTTGCAGCCCTCGTCGTGCAATCAATAGGGGGTGACTCGTACATCGGGAGCCCGCAAACACCCATTCCGACATTGGGGTGAACCGGAATGTCGGCAACTTTGACAGTCTCCTTCACAAAGGTGACTGCGCGGGCCAGGTTCCAGGGGGTTGACTTGGTCGCTTTGACATTGACGGCCGGGCCGAAAATATCAGCACCGACCGCTTCGGCCATCTTAACCTGGTCGTGGGGATACATCCCCGCCAGCCGCTGGCCGTCAAAGGTAATCTCCCCATGCAGGCCCAGCACAAATTCACTGGACATCCCCAGTTCAATCGCCATATTGGGAGCGGTTTCTTTTAGCTCCCGGATGGCCTTCAGGGTGGCAAAAAAATCCGCATCCCCGGCGGAAGCGGCGGTATCGAAGTTAAACCCGTCGCACCCGACTTCATACAGATTGCCGGCGACGAAGACAAGATCGTTTCTCAGCTGTTCGGCGGCCGCTTCCTGGGTCTGCCTGGCCTCGCTAATTTTTCCAGCAGGCAGCAATTCGGAAGGATTCGGAAAGGCGCCGTCCGGCTGAAAATATTGTCCCAGGTTCGGCTGCGTCCCATAAATCAAGGGTATGGTTGTAACCTGATTCACTGAATAATACATTTGTTTCTCGTAATTGACAATCGGTTTGACAGGCTTGCAACTGTAGTCGGTGTGTCCGATTCCGGCCGTGTCTGCACAGCAGACCCGTTCATAGGTCAAAATCGATTGCATACTGCTCAAGGGAAGCCCCACACCGCCATCCGCCTGGTCGTTCATTAAAGACATGGAGGCCGAATCATCGGTGGTAATGACTTCTTGGCCCGGTTTTACGGCAACGATCCGATTGGTGTCGGCAAAGATCTCAAAAAGCTGTTCCAGTTCATCAGAGTTCAGTTGCGGTATTTTACCCCGGTCGGCGGCATCCTGGGTGCCGGCCAGGATCTCCGCTTTAATCTGCTCCGCCGAAAACTCAACCCTGGCACCGTCTCCCATTCGCGTAACGATTTTATCTTGCATGGTTCAACTCCTTATTATTTAAGTTCTTCATCCGCTCTGCGCATGATATTTTCAAGTTTGCCGATCACGTCATCCGGTAATGGGTTTTTCGGTGGTCTGGCCAGAATTTCTTCAACTTTTTCTCTGGCGTTATCATACACATCCGGCCGGCCGAGTTCAACCCACTGCTCAAAGGTATTGCGGTCACTCAGCTGCGGCATAAAAAACTCACTGCTTCGGCAGGCCTCGACCGTACTGGTCTGGGACAGAAAATGACCACCGGGTTTCACCTCTTTAATGTCTTCAAAGTAGTTTTTGGCTTCAGACATATCCACACCGTCTTTCAGGCGTTTGCACAGACAGGCGATTTCGTCATCCACCACAATTTGCTCCAGCGTCATCATATTGCTGGTTTCAAGTGCACCGGGGCCCTGAACCAGGTCCACACCAAGCATAACCAGCGGCAGGGTTGTAACCAGTTTTTCCATGACCGCCTGGGGACCATGATCTTTAGCGTCCGTCAGGCATCCGGCCTGGGTATCCGGCAGATTGTAGAATTTTGCCATCTCGCCCCGGGCTCCGGATTGAAGGACCATTTCAGGTGAGCCCTCCAGAAAATTACCGACGGCAAAGTTCGTGCTGCCCGAGGCATCACCAAAAATAATCGGTGTGCCGGGACGGGCCATCTGAAAGAGGGTCAGTGCGGATAAGGCTTCCGCATTGCCCATGGCAATATTGGAAAACAAACTCGCCGGACCGGTGGAGCCGGCACACGGCATGGGGAAAATACATATCGGTGCGTCAATCCGTATCAGTTCCAGATAGGCATCGCACATCCCGCCTTCGTGCTGCAGCGGTGCCAGCGTGCAGTAAACCACAGAATAAAGATGCCGTTCTTTTACCGCATCCTCGGATCCGAGAATGGCGACCATGGCCTCCACCATATACGGCACCTCTGCCGGATGGGTGAGCTCATCCTGAATATGGCGGGTAGAATATATAAAAGATGAGATATCTTCCCGCAAATTGGCTGATTGATTGGGAAACTCACTTACGGATGCCGGCCAGATAACAGAAGCCAGCCTCATTTCATCAAAAACCCGCAGGAAATCAATATGGTCCTGATAAGTGCAGCGTCTTCTCTCACCGGATTTAAAATCCCGCGTAAAAATACCGCCATTGTCCAAAACATAGCCGCTGTAGGAGGACGGAAGCTGAAAGTCATTTTCCTTTACCCGCGACCCCAGCACAAAGGATTTCGGTGCGGTCTTGAGTGCCTGCTGCACCATTTCCTCCGGAATTCTGGCGATTGGGGTGCCGGTGTCTACTCGGGCGCCGTTGTCCTTTAAAATTTTAAGGGCTTTATGGCTCAGAAATTTAACACCCACTTCCTGGAGAATTCGGATGCTTTCAGCGTGAACTTTATGTTTATCTTCTTCGGATAAAATTTGACATTGAATACTCATACTTTGGTTCCTTTCAATACCCCACTAGTCCCAGGCGGTTCCCCAGTCACTTTTGTCTTTTACCAGATCTACCAACAACGACGTTTCGGTCGACAGTATCCCATCTATTTTGCTGAGCTGGTTATAAATTAAGTCGTGAAATTCTTTGAGTGACCGCACAATAAAGTCGGCATCAACGTCGGTGCCGCCGGTGGTCAAGGCAACATAGATCAGTGAATCAATTTTTTTTAGATTTTCCAGAACACGCTCGGTTTTTTTCAGATCGATATGTATTTTTAAATTGCCGGCGATCTCGAAACCCAGATCAAGGGGATTGGCAACGGCCACGATTCTGATGATTCCTTCATCTATGAGCCGTTTTAAACGTCTTCGCACAGTGTGCTCGGAAATCCCCAGCTCTTGCGCGATAGCGTTGTTGGGCATACGGCCGTCCGTTTGCAGCACTCGAATCAATTTACAGTCCAGGCGATCCAATTTCTTATTCGCAGAGCTGGTTACATTTTTACGCAGATTTGTATTTTTTTCGATTTTTTTTATCATTTACTGTCGATTTTATGAATTATTTGTTTATTGATTTATATTTTTCGACAAATTATGTCAATAAATTTCTTGACAAAAACCTCAACCTGAATTACTGGGAGACTCATTATGAGCAAAAAAATAATTATTGTCGGAACCGGTGCCCAGGGCAGCACCATTGCCATGCGCCTGGATAAAGAGCCGAACGTGGCCGAAATAATCTGTTCAGATTATAATTTTCGGGCCGCCGAGAGGCTGGAGAAGACCCTCACAAAAGCCCGGGCGGTTAAAGTGGACGGCCGTAATCTAAACGAAGTTCTGGACGCTGCCCGGGGAGCTGATTTGTTGGTGAACGCGCTGCCGCCGGACTTCAATCTCACATTGATGGAAGCCGCCCTTCAGGGAAACATGAGCTATCAGGACATGGCCTCAGGTCCCGTGGCAGACACCGATTTTGTAAGTGCAATCAAACGCCAGCTGGCCCTTGATGAAAGGTTTAAAAAAACCGGGTTAAGTGCCTTGATTAACACGGGTTCTGCTCCCGGACTGGTCAATGTAGTGGCCCGTAATGCAGCCGACAAACTCGACACCTGTGAACGAATCGATATATTCGTTTATGACGGAATCTGGACCAATAAGTTTATCCCCTTCTGGTGGTCACCCGAAACGGCCTTCGGTGATATGGCTGCCAGGCCCGTTAATTATGTTAATGGGGAATATAAACCGGTTTCGCCGTTTAACAATCCGGAAATGATCCAATTTCGGGGGCTTGGACCGCGACGCATGGTGGACCACGAGCATGAAGAACCGGTTACGTTTGGAATGTTTTTTAAAGGGCTCAAAGCCGCAACATTTAAGTATGGCGGACCGGCCTGCGAACTGGCCGAATCCCTTTATAAAATGGGATTGCTGAGTGAAGAGCCGGTGCAGCTGAACGGGACCTCCGTGGTTCCGCTGAAGCTGGTCTGCAAACTGACCCCCCCGGCGCCTTCTAATCCGCAAACCATCAAAGATGCCCTTTCGGAAGGGATGGCTCTGGAAGAGGGCGCCACCCTGGTCCGCGTGCAGGGTGATAAAGGCGGCCGATCGGTTTGCCTGGATAACTATATAAATGCACCGGGCCTGACGGAAAGCTTCGAAAAATACGGGCTTTCGCATGAATCCTTTCTGACCGGGCAGTCAGCCTTTTTGTTCACCAAACTGTTCGTCAACGATATGATTAAAACGAAAGGGGTGTTCCCACCGGAAGTACTGGATCCGGAGCCCAGACATTATTACCTGGCGCAGGCTGCCAAATTGGGAATCACGGTGGATGAGATTCGTAAAACGCGGTTGCATTAAAAGAACAACATAGAAGAAACAGGGAAATGGAGCAGGACGCCGGCATCGTCTAGGGTAAAGACCTCGAGACCGAAATATCTATCACGGCGTTGCACATAATGGTGATTGAATTAGAGGGCACTTTTTAGATTACTTAATTTTATCATAAAACTTGAAATAATTATGTGCAATTGGCAAAAACCAGGGTTTGCCCCAGTATAAAGGAATTGGTGTAAATTTCTTATCCGCAAATGCCGTATCAAGGCCTTTACCCAATATCAAAGCGGATAATTTGTAACCAAAATAGGTTGCCATGGCGACACCGTGCCCGCAATATCCCATGGCATAATAAATGCCGTCTCGTTCACCGACAATCGGAAAGCGATCAACAGTAAAGCAGACCTTACCAAACCAGACATACTCAATGGCATATTTTTCAAGTTGCGGATATACCCTCAGCATGTCTTTTCGCATGTCTTT
>CALZJV010000287.1 GCA_945787595.1 uncultured Desulfobacterales bacterium
TTTCCCATCGATATCACGGTAAAAAAATTTTCTTTATTCAATCGAACCCTCTTTTGTTTGGTTATAAAGGATTTGACCGAATATAAAACTTTAAAAGAACTACTGCGCCAAGAAAAATCACACCGCCGAGAAATGTATGTGACCTTGAAAAATTTGATGCACGCGTTTGAAAGGGAAAGGAGTGGCATCGAAACCGGCATTTCACACCGGATAGAAACGCTGCTTTTACCGACCATCGAGAAATTAAAGCGCGAGTCATCGGCGGATGTGCGTAACACGTATCTGAATGTGATGCGTGACCAGCTTATCAATCTAACCACCGGCTTTTCCAAAGAACTTGATGGGCGGTTTCTGCGCTTAACGCGTACCGAAATGAAGATTTGTAAATCCATTCAGACCGGTCTTTCGAGTAAGGAAATCGCTCAAGCCATGAATATTTCATTTGAAACGGTCCAAGCCCACCGGCGCAATATTCGTAAAAAGTTGGGAATACGCGGTCGAAAGATCAATCTACACGCGCTATTGGTGTCAAAATCTTTTTTTCGACATATCTGAGGAAATTGGAGTGCCGCATGAGAAAGGATTCGGGCAAATCGACGATATCAACACCATCGGAGCTTGCAAAACTCACTACCCGTTTTATCGATCAATTTTGCAGCCGGATGGCCTTTCCATCCGCACTGAATATTCATGTCGATCGCCATCCAAAGGACAATGATCAGCGCTCACCCCAAATCAGTCCCGTACGCTCAACGCTCGAAAATCAAAAATTGACCATTCATCTATACGAAAAGGCCCTGATGGGCATATCACCTTTAGCTTTGCAGGGGTGGTTGAACATGGAATTAGCCCGTCGTCAATTAGAGTTGGAACCGTCAACGTATCGGGTTAATTTCAATAAAGAAATCCAACCCCTTTTTAACATTTCGGGGTCCGGCCTTCAACTTGTGCGTCACATGGTGGCGCATCTGGAAACCAGCTTGAAAAATCTGATCGCCACCCAAATTGTCATCGAAATCGGCAACAGTCGGCCTTTATTGTATTATTACACCTACAAAATCAGTCCTTCGGTTGAAGAAATGGAAAATTATCAGCGGCTTTTTCCCCATCATTGGATACGGGCAATCTTTCTATGTAATAAAAATAAGGGGTTTACGCCGGTGGCTTTATTGGCCGATACAGGGATCGCCGCCGAACTGGAATCCTATTGGTGGAACTGTCATGCCTACATATCACCGCAAGATAAACGCTTTTTGAAAACACTGTTTAGCCTATCCAATCAAAATCCTGTGAAATACTTTTCTGAAACTCTGGTTGAGATGTTTAAATTCGTGAAATCGCAATTTTTGATCCGATGAAATTAATTCCTAAAATCTCCCAAAGCCGTCACATATCGGGTATATAAATATGCCCATTTTTTAACTGAATTTAACCCTTTACAGGCCCTCTCATCTGTGTCAAAAACTTTTATCTATATCGGCTATATCTATATTTATTGTAAATATATTCCTTGGGTAATAAGGGGGACGGCATGAAGATTACGCAAATCGCTGGATTTTTGGGGTGTGGTAAGACAACGCTCTTGCTTAAACTCTCAAGAGAAATTGCCGGCGAAGGTGAACGCAAAATTGCCTTAGTTGTAAATGAAATCGGTGAAATCCCCGTTGACGGCAGAGTTATGGAAGAAAGCGGCATGCAGGTTAAAGACATCGGCGGGGGCTGCATTTGTTGTGAAGTGGCTGCGACCTTCGCCAAAACTATTTACAGGTTATACAAGGATTTTAAACCCGATCATGTTTTGGTAGAGCCCACCGGTGTCGCCGTACCGCATCAGGTCAAATTGGCTGCCAGAATGGGCGGCCGCGATGCCAAAATTTCCATCGGCCCGGCCATCGTACTTTTTGATGCAACCCGTCCGGCGGAGCTTTTAGATATGGACATGCTGGGTCAATTGGTCACCACCCAGATAAAGGATGCCGATGTAATTGCCATCAGCAAAGTGGATGCGGTGGACGATGCTGCTGTTTTGGAATCGGCGGAAAAAGTTCGTGAATATAATACCAAAGCCGATATCTGCAATTTATCTTCTTTTAGCGGTATGGGTTTGGATCAATTGGCAGACATTATTCTCTCATGGGAGGCTTGAAAATGGCGGACCCAATGGTATTAGATGGAAACGGTTGTTACACCGAACACGGCGTAAGCGGCTATGGTGTCGCAGCCAAATTAAGCCGCAAAGAATTGATGAACGAGGATTTTATTAAAAATATGGCTGAATCGATGATGGTCACCATCGCCCAAAATTGCATGGACCTGGGAGCGCGTTGCATCGGCCATATCAAATCGCATATTCGCACCGAGGCTGGAACCATCAAGGCGGATACGATCGGGGCTTCCCATGGCTCCTACTCAAAAGGTCATCTCACAAAGCCGGTTACAGCCCTGTTCATTGCCATTAACAGCATCGTTCAGGGTATACCGGAAGAGGCCGTAAAGGCAGCGACCCTGGAAGGCCTGCATGAGGTCTCCGAGCAGCGCGGTCTATCCGTTATTAAAGAAAAAGAACATACCTATTTCGATGAATTTGATTTTGTGGCTTCAAAAAAAGACTATATCAAACAGCTTGAAGAACAGTTGCAACAGACCGATGACGAAAACACCTCAAATGGAAATAGATAAATGCGTCTGATCTGTGTTTCCGGTATCAAGGGCAGCGGCAAGACGACCTTGATCAAAGCAATGGCTCGCAGGGCGGCGGCCCTTGATAAACCGTCGGCGGTGATTGTCAACGAGAGCGGCAAGGAATCGTATGAGGACGCGTTTATAAACGATCTGCAGGTGCCGGTGAAATATCTCCGGGGTGGATGAGTGGGCTGCAGCCTGGCAACCAGTCTGGTTGATTTAATTAAAAAAATCAAACGCAGCCACGATCCGGAATTTCTGTTTGTTGAACCGTCCGAAATGGTTGTCACCCAGGAACTGCAGAATGTGACCGCCATGGGGCACCGGGATGTGCGCTATCAGATCGGTCCCCTGATTACCCTGGTGGACGCCCCGCGATTCCCATTTATGTGGGCGGAACGACAGCAACTGATAATTGGGCAGATCAACGGTGCGGACGTCGTGGCGCTGAGCCGCACCGACCGGCTTGAAGATTCATCCCCGGACGAAATACGAAACGTGTTGCGCCCTTACCGCAACGGGATTGATCTGCTAAGTATCCATGATTCCGACAGTTTGGAAAAGATGTTGATGAACGTGCCTGAATTCGCGGCGCCCTAACCTTTATCATTCACACTAACCGGTGGGGCAAAATGCCGGGCTCGATGTCATTGAAGATAGACGGCAAGCCGTTCTCACCAACACACATCGAAAGGAGATATCACATGAATGGATTGGAAAGAATCGGTACGGTACTGCAAGGCGGTATTCCGGATCGAGTACCCGCCGGCCCGCTGGTATGCGGTGCCTCCCGGCGTGTTTATGGCGTCACCTACGAGGAATGGTCGCAAGATGGAGAAATCATGGCCAAATCCCAGATCCAGGCCCACGATCTGATCGGCTATGACGGTATTTTGGGACTGATAGACCTTTCAGTTGAAGCTGCTGATTTGGGTCAAGAAATGGTGTATCCCATCGAGGACACCGCTCACCCCAATTACGACAACTCCTTTATCAAAACACCAGACGACTTTTATAAAATCGAGCCGGTCGATCCCACCAAATCGCCGCGCATGAAAGAAGCCTTAAAATATTACGACATCATTTGCAACGAAAAAGCCGCCACCACAGCCATTATGGGTTTTGTCTATGCCCCCTTGGGCATTCTATCCATGATGCGGGGTGCGGAAAATCTGTTCAGGGACTGCTACAAGGCTAAAGAGGCAGTGATCCACGCGGAGGAAGTCATCAACGGTGTGCTCGTCGATTATATCAAGGCCATCGCCAAAACCGGTTGTCACGCCGTGGTGCTGGACACCCTGTTTGCATCCCAGACGATCATGAGAAAGACTATGTGGCAAGAGATCGAAGGTCCTTTTACCAAAGTGTTGGGCGATACCATCAGGGACTGCGGTATGATGGTCATCGTACACAACTGCGGCAACGGCCTCTACTTCGACGCTCAGATAGAGACAATGGACCCCATCGCCATCTCCTGCGCCTACCCGCCGGATGATTGCGCCGATTGGGTGGAAACAAAGAAAAAATGGGGCGACAAAGTGACGATTATCGGCTACGCCAGCCCGGCCCAATACGCTTTTTTGGCTACGCCCGAAGAGATGAAGCAGGAATGCAAAAAAGAGATCGAAGAATTGGCCGAGGGCGGCAGGTTTATATTGGCTACCGGGTGCGAGTTCCCACCCAACGGCTCCTTGTTGAACGCCATCGCCATGATGGAGGCCGCCGAAATTTACGGAAAATATTAAAACCTTTTGGGCTGTGCCGATCGGTTGTCCACTGGCGGCAACGTCAAAAAGATATGGCATGGGGTCAGGAAACGGCACCATCTTTCTGGGTGCCGTTTCCTTTATCTGCAAATAATTTGGAGAAAAAAAGATAATGTCCCTACCGGCGTTGACAACGACTGCAAACGAGGCCAAAAACGGCATTGCCATTGAAACCTATCACATCACCGACGAACCCTTTTATTTGCCTTTGGGCGACGAGATCTCGGTGTTTGAAACCGCGTTCCGGCTCAAGCTGCCGGTGATGCTCAAAGGCCCTACCGGCTGCGGAAAAACCCGCTTTCTGGAACACATGGCCTGGAAGCTGTCCATTCCTTTGGTCACCATCGCCTGTCACGAAGATATGACGGCATCCGATCTGGTGGGACGGTATCTGCTCAGTGGTCAAGAGACGGTCTGGCAGGATGGTCCGTTAAGTCTTGCGGTCAAGCACGGCGCCATTTGCTACCTGGACGAAGTCGTCGAAGCACGCAAGGACACAACCGTCGTCATCCATCCCCTGACCGACGACCGTCGTATTCTTCCCCAGGAGAAACGGGGACTGCTTCTGGAGGCCGATCCGAATTTTCTGCTGGTGATCTCCTACAACCCGGGGTATCAGAGCGTGATGAAGGATCTCAAGCATTCCACTCGCCAGCGATTTATTGCTTTGGAGTTCGACTATCCTTCCGCCGAAAAGGAGCGCACAATCATCGTTAAGGAAACCCATGCGGATGAAGAAACTGCCGGCCGTCTTGTGCGATTGGGTGAAATGGTTCGTAATCTCAGGCAGCACGGGCTTGAAGAAGGCGCCAGCACCCGGTTGTTGGTTTATGCAGCCAAAATGATATCAGAGGGTATTGATCCTCGAATTGCCTGTGAGGTGGCAGTGACACGCGCCATGTCCGATGACTCCGAGATGCAGGACGCCATTGCTGAAATTGTCTCAGGAATTTTTTGAGGGAGCCATGAACATCCAATCGCCTTGTAAGATCCTTCCTAAGGCTCGCCTGAAGGCGGTGCATGATTTCCTTAGCGCCCATCCCCACCTGCTTTCAAGACTGCCGCAGGGCACCCACGATACTTATCTGAAAATCTGCGGTGCGGTCTCCCATTTGATGGCGCGCCGAGCTACCGAATTTTTTATTCGGATTCTGCGCAATATAGAGGACATCGAAGGAAATCCGTCGCAAAGTGTGATCCTGCGCGCCGCCATTATGCTTTCGGCCGCCAACTGGACAATGGTGCAACCCTATTTTAGTAGCGTCAAGGCACTGCCTCAGGATGAAGAAATTGTTGAACAGTGGGCCCTGTTTGTGCTCGCATTGGCCGATTGGAATACTGAGACGGCTATCACCTTTCTGGAAAAAACGCCCGCCGTGCTGGATACGCTGGGACTGGAAAATCTTTTTGTATGGGGCGATCAAGCAAAGGAAGCTCTCAAGAACGACCGCCGCATGTTTATAGCGGCCAAAGCCTATCTGGAAGAGGCTGCAGCGGATTCGTGCAATATTCCGCTACCCCAATGGCGGTTTCTGCTGGGGCAGTCAACCCGAATAGCGGAAGTTTCTCCATTAGCGGCGGAAGCATTCATAAAACACGGTAATCGTGCGTGCTTGCTGCTTAACGATCAGGAGACTGCTCAGTGGATAGCGGAGGGGCTTGCCGGATGTCAATCGGAAGAAGAACTTATCAATTTTTTTAACGGTACGTCCTTGAGCGCCATGAAGAAAAGGGACGGGCTTGTATCTGGCGTCGCTTTGAAAGACCGCAGCAACACGTTAGCGCTGATCTGCGAAGCATGCATGGGACAACCGCTGAAGATCCGATCAAATTCCGTTCTAGTTGACGTCAAAGGATTTACCGGTGGTGCGGCAACCGATGGCCATACTATTTTTCTGCCCGACATCGCACCTGATTTTATGCTGTTTAAACTGATGGCACTGCATCAGGCCATGCTGCTGAATCGCGGCAATTATTTGGAATCATCCGGCAAAATCTTTTTCGACCCCATCCGGATCCATGTGGACGCTGATCGGCGGTTGCTGAAAATGCTTCCCGGACTTCGCAAGGAGATGGAACACCTTTGCCGGGATGGCCTGCCCCCGTCCTATCCTCTTAAAACGGAGAAAAAAGCGCATTTTCCATTGCCATGGTGGGGTGACCTTTTGCCCGAGCTGGTGAGCGAGACCGATTCAACTATTGAAAAAATCAAGGATCGAGCATCAGAATATGCCGAGCTTCCACCAGAACTGGTAGAAGCCCTTTTGGCATCGATGATGGCCGATGGCCGACGAGAGATTGACGAACTTTGGCAGATGTTCAAAGAGATGATGGACCGGATGGAGTTTGCCTCACCCGATCCGGAGGAACTCCAAGAAAGTGTTAAAACTTATTTTTATAAAGAATGGGATGATAACTTATCGGATTACAAGCTCGATTGGTGTCTCGTGCGACAACGGCCCGCCGAAGCGGAGGCCAACGCCTTCGTGGAAGAGGTCCGCTCCCGGCTGGAGGGGATCATCAAACTGATCCGACGTCAGTTTTTAAGGCTGAAGCCGGAACGATTCCGTAAATACAAAGCGCAGCCCATTGGAGATGGCCTGGACATCGATGCGCTGGTGGAAGCGGTGGTGGATATGAGATCGGGCGCGTTTTTATCGGAAAATGTGTATATCCGGCGGGACAAACGCATTCGGGACGTCGCCGTCCTGTTCCTGGTGGATATGAGCAGTTCTACCGAAGAGCAAGTCGACGGACATCGGGTCATCGACATTCAAAAAGAAGCGATGGTTCTGATGGCCGAAGCCCTCGACGCTTTGGAGGATCCCTACGCCATCTACGGATTTAGTTCGGAAGGCCGCTTTCGCGTCGATCTGTTCAGCGTAAAAGATTTTGCAGAGCCTTACAGCGACAGCGTGCGATATCGCCTGGGCAATCTGGAGCCTCTAGGGCTCACCCGAATGGGCGCCGTCATTCGGCACGCCTGCCACAAACTGGAATCCGTTCCTGCGGCGGTCAAGCTTATGATTATCCTCACCGACGGCAGGCCCTATGACCTCGAGTACGGCGTTTTGGATTATGCCGTCGCCGATACGAAAAAGGCGATCCAGGAAACCCGGCGCAAAAGAATTCACCCCTTTATCATCACATCCGACAAAAAGGGCGAAGAATACCTCAAACGAATTTCGCCCCAAACCGGGAGCATCATTCTGCCCAAAGTGGAACTGCTCCCCAAGCTCCTGCCCGCCATCTATAAGCGGTTGACCGTATGAATTGAAGATTGTCGATTAAAGATTT
>CALZJV010000288.1 GCA_945787595.1 uncultured Desulfobacterales bacterium
TTTTTTTCATGGGGGTCTTGTAGGCGATCGAACTGGCCTGTCACCCATCCCTGACATAATTTACGACAAGGAGATTTTGAAATGAACATGGTAACCATTGCGATAGGGGGCGCCGCATTAGTGTTTGGCGTATATTCAATTTATTTGAGGCTGACCAATCCTAACAAGTTGGGGAAACTGGCACCTATGAAAGAAAAATTTGGTGAAAAACCAGGAAACCTTATTCATCTCGTCGCTTATTCCATTGTGCCGCTAATTTTCGGCATCATTATAATTTATACTGGAATTAGCGGGGTTTCCATTTTTTGATGTATCAGGAATAGCGGGATGTCGGTTACCGATTTATAGTTGAAAACTTCGGTTTCGCCAATAGATAATTTTGAAGGATATTTTGGCGTTAAAAATGGCATATGGGTACGGTCGTGAAAATATGCATTCCTTTTTTATGAAGGAAAACCTTTTAGGATGCAACGTCTTGTTCGTTCGCCTATTTTGGATCACGCTTCTGGCATAAACCTTATTTGGTCGGTCGCTGCAGTCACTTCCTGAAAAAAGCGAAAACCTAATCCGGGTAACTGGTGATCGTAGTACCTTACGGCTTCATCCAATTCATTATTTGCTGGAGATATTAAAAGAACTTTCAACCCTCATACCCCTTTTTAATTTCATCCCAATCATACGTCTCAAGCTCTCCTCGTTTAAATGCCTCGTATCGAGCTTCGGATTCGGCAACCCAACTTTTTTCGATATCCGAATCAGACTTGTCGAGGCTGTATAAAATAGCCTCAACTAACCGAATTCGTTCAATCGGTTGAAGTCCTATCGCCTTTTTTGCTAATTGATCTAATGTTTCCATAATATTCATCCATGTTTGAAAGTATTACCTTTCTGCTGCCTAAAATTATATAGATTGGTAATTGTCAAATATTAGGGGAATTGGTGTGACAACTTGATTTTTTTTCAATCGATACATATTGTTATCTTAGTATTGCTGAAATGCAGCGATATAAACTTCAAAAACAAGAACCTAATCAGGAGAACCATATCATGGAAAATATACCCACAAGAGACACGACCGGAAAATGTGAAGGCGAATGCCGTGACCGCGTTAAAGAGGGTGAGGATGAACGCCAGGAGGACATTAATGCAGAACCTTACAGCAGTCCGAGTCCGGACAGTCCATCTTGGACCAAAAGCAGAAAGGAGCAACCTGGGGTTTGGGGAGGACGCGTCTAGCGTGATCACCCGTAGATCTTTCGATACACACCATCTTTAGCCAGATCGAAGGTCATTTAATTTTAAATAAATAAGGAGGGAATTTCCCTCCTTTTTTTTAACCCTAAACAGGGAAAGGTGACTGATGGTGGAAAACAGAGAACGTGTCAGTGTTTTTGAGTATTAGGCTGCCGCGAGTGAGAAATGGCCCGAAACATAAAGTAAAACAGCTGATGGAAGTAACAATTGATTACCGCTAAAACCTGGAAAAATGGATTTGCAAACGGTCTGACTACCTCTTTTCTGCTTCTGAAGGTTATAATCCCCGTTTTCGCCTTGATAAAAATCTTGGAGCATACGCCCGTTATCGGCTGGATTGCGCAATTTTGCGATCCGCTGATGCGTTTTGTCGGACTGCCCGGGGAGGCGGCACTGGCCGTTGTGACGGGCATGTTTCTCAATTTTTACGCCGCCATCGGAATTATCATCGCCCTTGGTTTAACTGCCTGGCAGATCACGATCATTGCCGTCATTCTTTCCTGTTGCCACGAGCTTGTGATTGAAACGGCCATCATTAAAAAAACCGGTATCCGCGCCTGGCCCATTTTGGGCATTCGCCTGGCCACAGCTATTGGGGCCGGCGTTATATTGAACTTATTCGGAAAAATGACTTTGCAATGAGGTTATCGGATTGGATTGGCAGGTTATTTTACAGGAAATCATCACAGGTGGCGCACATATAGCCGTTTTGGTTCCGGCAATCATCATACCTTTGATGGTCGTCTTTGCGCTGTTAACAGACTCCCGCCTGCTGGACCGGGGAGTTGGTTTTATCCAGCCGGTCATGCAGCGACTCAATCTTTCGAACAGAGTGGCATTTCCGCTGCTGGCGGGCCTTTTTTTGGGAATTGTCTTCGGTTCGGGGGTTATCATATCTTTTGCCAACGATGGCACCCTGACCAAAAGAGATTTGATTCTGGTGCTCGTTTTTCTGGGTATCTGCCACAGTATCATTGAAGATACCCTGATATTTGCCGCCCTGGGGGCCAACTGGTGGGTTTTGATCAGCTGCCGCTTTGTTCTGGCTGCTTTAGCGGCATTTGCCGTTTCATTTGTGCTGCCCTTCAGGCCGGATGCGGGTAAAATTAACTGACAGCCGACTGAGTTAGGTGCTCGACTGTGTGGTTATGCACCGACAATATAAATCCCTTTAAAATCTGTGGGCATCATATCCACTTTTACAGCAGCATGATCATATTCTGTGTGATCTTTCCCTTTGCCAGAAGCATTTTAAGCACCTTGTGCCGGAATTTTTGCTCCAGAGTTTTAGTGTCAGCGGTCGGAGAGGCGGAAAAAAAATTGGTTTAAAGGGATTTATGAATATGCATTTATTTAATGTTGGCCAATTATTCCTTTACCCAATCCTCGGCATCCGCAATGTTAGAGAACACCTTAAAGGTTTGCGGAATGCCTTCGGCAATTTGAGCAAATGATTCTGCCATAAATAACTGCAGCTCCGATGCGACAACGATCGCAGTTTTGTTTACTTTTGCATCACCGGGATAGTTGTCCTTAATGACGGCTTTAAGTTTAAGCAAATCATCATCGGAAAACTCTTCGGGGCCTTCACGGAACACCCATATTCTATTTTTCGCAGGAATCCTGTCCGAATAGAACAACCTTGCTACACCTCGCTGTATCTCCCGGTAATCGGTCCCTTTTTCGGGTTCCACTAAAATATATTTCTCTTTTATGGTTATTTTGGGTGACATCTTGCGAAGTCTATAATTCTGGATTATTCTCTTTATGGCCTGAAAAGTGGGATCTGCCAGCAGTCCAAAGTGTTGATATCACCTTCAGTCGGATGAAGTCAAGATGTTGCTCTTTTATTCAATGCTTTGGTGCGTGATAGTGGTTTGGTATCGCACTCCGGAAAATAATTCATGGGTGAATGATTGGTTAATTCTCACCCGGTGAAATCACACATCAGGTACAGATGATTCTTTTTTACCCCGTGTGCTGGTTTTTTTCCCGGGGGATGGTTCAGATTTTTCTGGCGTCTCGTTTTTAGCGGTAGACTCGGGTTCCGGGGCAAAGCCAAAAAAAGCACCCGGAAAGTGAGATGGCCTTGGCTTCTGCTTTGGTCTGCGAGGATCCCGTTGCTTGTTTTGAACACTGCGTGTTCGCCGCCTGGTGGTACTTTTCAACCGGGTTTTTCTTCTCGGAGCCGGCGGGCCGGATTGATCTTCGACATACCAGTCATCCTCGGGCCAGACCACCGGAATTTTATTGCCGAGCCACTCTTCTATGGATTCGAGATGAAAAACGTAGCGCTCACAGGCCAGTGACAGCGCCCGGCCGGTTTTTCCCGCCCGGGCGGTTCGCCCGATGCGGTGGATATAGTTCTCCGACTCCTGGGGCAGGTCATAGTTGATGACATGGCTGATATCTTCAACATGGATGCCCCTTGAGGCCACATCGGTGGCCACCAGAATTTTGAGTTGTCCTTTCTTAAATTGCTCCATCAGCTGGAATCGTTTGCGCTGCGGAAGATCACCGCTGATTCCTTCCGCCGGCCAACCGTTGCCTTTCAACCGATGAGTGAGCCTATCCACCCCGACCTTAGTGTTGACAAAAATGAGCGCTCGACTCCAATCTTCCCGCTTTAACAAACCCAAAAGGAGGGAAATCTTTTTGTCACTGCCCACATGATACAATTCCTGCTCAATACCTTCCACGGTTACTGTTTCGGGGGTGACCGCAATAAATTCGGGCAGGTTCATGTATTCGTAAGTCAGATCCATGACCCGATAGGAGAGGGTGGCTGAAAACAGCATGGATAGTCTTTTTTCATAGGGAGGGAGCTTCCGCAGGAGATAGCGCATGTCTTTGGCAAATCCAAGGTCCAGCAGACGATCGGCTTCATCAATAACCAGCGCTTTGATGCCCTCGGTTTTGAAAATGCCCTGTTTGTAATAATCAATGATGCGGCCGGGAGTGCAGATGACGATGTCAGCCCCACGACGAAGAATTTCGGCCTGCTTTTGATAGTCGACGCCGCCCACGACCTGAACCAGGGACAGCCCGGTATGGCGAGCCAGAATCTTGGCCTCTTCATAGATCTGACGGGACAATTCCCGGGTGGGAGTGATGATGATAGCAGAAGGCAAACCGCTGTTTTTTTCAGGCACCGACAACAATCGGGTTAAGACGGTAACCAGAAATGCAGCTGTTTTACCGGTACCGGTTTGGGCCTGACCGGCGACATCGCGTCCGGTTAATAACACCGGCAGGGTTTGAGCCTGAATGGGTGTGCAGTAAGTAAATCCAATTT
Source organism: uncultured Desulfobacterales bacterium (assembly GCA_945787595.1). The sequence goes on from CALZJV010000288.1 coordinate 4,550, forward strand.
CGTTCAGGCCGGAAATAACCGAGGCCGGCAGGTTGAACTCTTCAAACTTTGTACGAGTCAAAAACTCAGGTTTTAGTGCCCGTTGGACTTGCAGCGACGATTGGGGTTCTTCCGACATGGTTGACCTTTTTTAGCTTCGTATAGAAATGATATCTAAATTTAAGTCCAGATGAGTCTAACTGATAGTAACTTTTTACCACCTCAGGCTTTGTGCCAATTAGAATAAAGGATAGCGAATTAATTGCAATTTCATGTGATCCTATTTTTGAGTAGATTATACTCCTATTTCTAATTATTGCAATATGTAACCTATTTCAAGTAACCAATGACCGCAATTACTAACGTACGGTAACATATCCGGGCATCAGCATCCGGAGACCTATAAACAGCGGAAGTTACAGTTCTTGACAACGCCGGTTCACTGGCCCATATTGGAAACGCTATCTTTTCAAGGTAGGTTGAGCGGTTTGAGGCTACGCCCTTCGGGCTTCCGACTTCGCTCTTCGAGCTACGACGGGACAAGTCGGCCCCACACGTAGGGTTCAACGTTCGGGGTTGAAAAAACCAAGACAGCTCGTATCAAAGGGATCGTGTCTTCAGTTTAGGTTTATATTTCAGATAACCCGGGATACATCGGAAAATTATGATGAAAGAATTTTTCAAGGTCAAAACTATCGACCAGGCACTTGAATATGCCGTACAGTTTCCACGCATGGCGTCAGAGAAAGCTTCATTAACGGATTCGGTGGGAAGAATTCTGGCAGAAGATATCAAATCCGATATTAATTTGCCGGATTTTTCGCGTTCGATAATGGATGGTTATGCGGTCAGGGGATCATCCACCTTTGGTGCTGCAGAGGGAAATCCGGCATTTCTGAACATAACGGGTACCGTTTCTATGGGGAATAAGCCGGATCTTTGCGTAGGCCCCGGAGAGGCCGTGCGGATTTCAACCGGCGGAATGCTGCCGCCAGATGCCGACAGCGTTGTCATGGTCGAGCACGAAGTCATTCTGAGGTGTGGTGGAAAAATCAGACCTCAGGAAGCCGGAATGCTGGCGGCCTTGGGAAAACAGACCGTCCCGGTTTACAAAAAGCCGCTAATCGGCATCATCTCCACCGGAGATGAGGTTGTTGCCGTTGACGAATCCCCCGGTCCGGGTCAGATTCGCGATGTCAACACCTATACGCTTTCAGGTCTGATTCAGGAGATCGGCGCAACGCCAATCCCTTTTGGAATCGTGCGTGATGATTATGAGGCACTACTGGCAAAAAGCTCTCAGGCTTTGGCCCAATGTGACATTGTTCTAGTGTCCGGAGGCAGCTCTGTAGGTGCACGTGATTTTACCATTGATGTTATCACAGCCCTGGAGGATTCCGAAATCTTGTTTCACGGTATTTCGATAAGTCCGGGGAAACCTACCATTCTGGCGAGGGTGCAGAAAAAGGCCTTTTGGGGATTGCCCGGGCACGTGGTTTCCGCTATGGTTGTGTTCTCCAGGATCGTGAAACCTTTTACAGAGCATGTCAGTGGTTGTGCCGATGCTTATCGAAAGAAAATACGGCTGACGGCAAAGTTGAGCAGAAACCTGGCCTCGGCTCAGGGTCGTGTCGAATTTATCCGAATCCGGCTAAAGCAAAAAGAGGGTGTCCTTTGGGCCGAACCAATATTGGGCAAATCAGGTTTAATCAGCACGATGGTAAAAGCGGATGGACTGATCGAAATCGGTATGAACACCGAAGGGATAGATGAAGGGGCCCAAGTGGAAGTTATTTTGGTGTAAAAGAAAGTAATGCGGGTAAAAGCCTAAACCCGGATAAAACGAAAATAACAAACTACAAGCACCAAATCACAAATAAATTCTAAATGGCAATATCCAAATATCAAAAAAGACAAAACGCCAATTGTTTGGAATTTTGAATTTTGGTCATTGTGATTTGAAATTTAATTGCTGAAACCCCTGGCCCAGACCTAACTTTTTATGAATCTGGAAGATAAGACATTATTGGGATCTCTTGCAGTGAACAGTAAGAATCCGTCATATCGCACTCTCCAAGGCGTAGGCCACGAGCCGGAGGCCAGGGCGGGCTGAACACCGAAACCTTAGGTCCCTCACAACATGTTGTCCGACAAAACTCGAAAAGGGCCTAATAGAACGCCGCAGCATACCGGGTTAGGGAGCTAAATATGGAATCGAAGCGTAACGTCTACCTTAAAATGAAAACCCTAAAGGAGACCCAAAAAATTATCCATGAGTCTTTTGCGGTGTCCGATGTTCTTGCAATCGAAACAATTCCGGTGCCGGAAGCCGTCGGTCGGGTGCTGGCAGAACCCATCCAAGCAAAAATTTCTTCGCCGCATTTTAATGCCGCTGCCATGGACGGTTTGGCGGTTAAAGCCGAGATCACGTTCGGCGCCAGCGAAACAGCGCCTAAAACCCTCGATGTCGGCCGGGAAGTATTTTACGTGAATACCGGCCATGTCATGCCGCCAGATACCGACGCGGTCATCATGATCGAACATGCCCTTGTCCTCGATGACACCCGTATAGAAATCGATAAACCGGTTTTTCCTTGGCAGAACGTACGCAAGGTTGGAGAAGACATCGTGGCAACGGAACTTCTTTTTCCCCAGAACCACCAAGTCACTTCTTACTGTGTCGGTGCTTTGCTGACGGGCGGCGTATTTGCGGTGCCGGTCAAGAGGAAACCAAAAATTCTGATTATCCCCACCGGTTCGGAACTCGTCGATTGGCGCAGCTTTTCTATTGACAATTTCAAACCGGGACAGGTGCTTGAAACCAACTCTTTTGTACTGGGCAGCCTGATAGAAAATTGCGGCGGGGCTTGCAGCCGGCACAACATGCTGATGGACGATGCGGCCAAGATCAAACAGGTAGTTCAAGAGGCCGTAAAAGATGATTATCAAATGATTCTCATACTTGGGGGATCGTCTGCCGGTTCCGAAGATTTTGCCAAACGGGTGATCCTCGATCTTGGGCAGGTCTTTGTCCATGGTGTGACCATCATGCCCGGCAAACCGGTGGTTTGAAGAATTTTTGCGGGTAAAACTGGGCCAAGTCGGTGACCGGATTGTCGCAACCCCCCTGCCTAGAGGTGCCGGCAGTATTACATCAATTACGGAAGCCGACGGCATCATCCGGATACCAACCCATATCGAGGGTATCAATGACCGTGAAAGGGTTTCCGCCCGACTTATGCGGTCCCTGCCGTCGGTTCTCAGAACCATTGTCATCGTTGGCAGTCATGACAACACCCTGGATGTTCTGGCAGATCAAATCAAGGCCAAGTACCGTAGATTAACGCTCTCATCGAGTCATGTCGGCAGCATGGGGGGATTGATGGCCATCAAAAGAGGCGTCTGCCATCTGGCAGGGTCCCACTTGCTGGACCCTCAAGATGGTTCTTACAATGTGTCTTATATTAAGAAGTTTTTAGCGCAAGTGGATGTAAAACTGGTCAACCTGGTCCTACGGGATCAGGGTCTGATAGTCCGGCGGGGAAATCCCAAAAGTATCAAAGGAATCGAGGATCTGGTTCGCAGCGATATTTCCTTTATCAACAGGCAGGCAGGTTCCGGAACAAGAATTTTGCTGGATTTCCGTTTAAATCAAAGCGGAATCGATCCGACGGGTATCAACGGTTATCATCATGAGGAGTTTACCCATATGGCCGTTGCCGTGGCGGTACTCAGCGGAACGGTGGACACCGGTCTTGGAATTCATGCCGCCGCCGCCGCCCTGGATCTTGATTTTATCCCCGTCGTCACCGAGCAATACGATTTGATCATTGCCGCAGAGCATTTTGAATCGGAAAATATTCAACTGTTGCTTGAAGCCGTCAACAGCCAGGAGTTTAAGAACCGGGTGGATGCGCTGGGCGGTTATAGCACAGAGAAAACGGGGGAAATTATCCTGTAATATAATCTGCAGACTCCCGGACACACTATGAACTTTAGAATTCAGGCCGAATGAACAAACTGAATAAAAAAATATTCGGCACCCTGTTCTTTTCCATTTTTGCGGCTGTAACCGGAGTCGGGATTGTGGTTCCGCTGCTACCGGTCTATGCCCACGACCTGGGGGCCTCTGGTTTATACATCGGACTCATATTCGGGGCCTTTTCCCTTTCGCGAACATTTTTTCTGCCTTATTTCGGACGGCTTTCCGACATTAAAGGGCGCAAGCCGTTTATCGTTCCGGGGTTTTTGGCCTATGCCCTGATCTCGGTGGCCTTTGTCTACTCAAATTCCGTCGATACGCTGATTGTCATCCGTTTTTTTCACGGAATCGCTTCCGCCATGCTAATGCCGGTGATCCAGGCTTATATCGGAGATATCACCCCAAAGGGTCAAGAAGGAATCACCATGGGCATGTTTAACATGTCCCTGTTTCTGGGGCTAAGTCTTGGCCCCTTAATCGGCGGAACCCTCAAGGACCATTTCAGTCTCCAGGGTTCATTTTTCTGCATGGGACTGCTGGCCCTCATCGGTTTCTTTTTAAGCCTTTTTCTGCTTCCGCCCACAACTTCCGAACGGGCAATGAGCCACGGCAAGAACCCCTTTTCATGGAAAAGGCTTCTTAACGATCGACATGTGATCGGTCTTTTTCTTTTCAGGTTTGCTTATGTGTTCTGTGTGGGTATCATATGGGGTTTTATCCCCTTGCTGGCGGACATGGAATTTGCGGCTTCCAGTTCTTTAATCGGGGTTTTGGTCATGTTAGGGGTATTTATCAGTGGGTTAATCCATGTGCCGATGGGTTACCTGGCCGACAGAATCAGCAAAAAACTCCTAGTGACGGCAGGCGGACTGATAATCAGTTATGCCGTCTTCTCCTTTGAATGGGCCGGCCGGATAGAGGATCTGGTACTTGCAACAGTTCTATTCGGACTCGGCGGGGGAATCTCAATGCCGGCCCTGATGGCGATGGCTGTACTTAAAGGAAGCAGGATCAATGCCATGGGCAGCATTATGGCACTGATGACAGTGGCTCACAGTCTGGGAATGTTATGCGGCGCACTGTTGGGAGGACTGATGATGGATTTCTTTCAGTTGCGCTGGGCTTTTCCTCTGGGTGCGGTCGTTATGATGATTTGTACCGGATTTTTTCTGATGAGCATGCATCCCGCAAAACAACGAGTCAATAACAATTGACAACTATCAATCTTGCATTACCTTAGAGGCATCCTAGGATGGGGAACAAGTTACTAGCAATCTGCCATCAGGCCGATTAGCGTACATGAGGAAAACGGTAGTATAAATGAGTACCAAACGGGATTATTACGAAATTTTAGGCCTCGGCCGTAACGCAACCAATGATGAATTAAAAGCAAGCTATCGAAAACTTGCCTTAAAATACCACCCCGATCGAAATCCAGGCAACCAAGAAGCTGAAGATAAATTTAAAGAAGCTGCTGAAGCTTATGAAGTCTTGAGGGATTCTGAAAAACGGGCCCTATACGACCAATATGGTCATGCGGGACTTGAAGGATCAGGATTTTCGGGTTTTGGCGGGTTCGAAGATATTTTTTCAAGCTTTGGCGATATTTTTGAGGATTTTTTTGGATTCGGTACGCGCAGGCGCTCCAGAACTAGAGTACAGCGGGGTGCCGATCTGCGCTACGATCTTACCCTTAGTTTCTTGGATGCCGCCTTCGGAATCGAAACAGAAATCACCGTCGAAAAAATGGGAGTCTGCCCTGAGTGTAATGGCAATCGGTGCGAGGCCGGAACAGGTCCTGAGACGTGCCAGCAGTGCGGTGGTGTGGGGCAGGTCTCCAGAAATCAGGGCTTTTTCACGGTTCGAACGACCTGCCCTGTCTGTCGGGGTGAAGGTCAAGCCATCCCCCATCCCTGTCCCAGTTGCCGGGGATCAGGTCAGGAGGTCGTCAGAAAAAAAGTATCCGTTAAAATTCCCGCCGGAGTTGACAAAGGATCAAGACTGCGTCTGACCGGTGAGGGAGAACCCGGCGGATATGGGGGTCCTTCCGGGGATCTATATGTTTTCATTTATGTGGAGCCCCATCAATTTTTCGAGCGACGCGATACCGATATCATCTGCTCTATTCCAATTTCATTTATCCAGGCGACCCTGGGTGATAAAATTATGGTACCAAGCTTAAATGGTGATAAAGAGCTGAAGATTCCAAAGGGTACCCAACCGGGAGATTTGTTATACTTTCACGGTGCCGGCATTGCATCTTTGAGAACCGGAAAACGCGGTGACCAGATCATGCAGGTGGATATAAAAACACCCACCCATCTAAGCAAAAAGCAGGAAGCACTTCTGAAAGAATTTGCAAAACTCGAAGCCGGCAAACTTTCCAGTAAATTAAAGAATATCCTCAAAAATGGACTATCCGAAGCAACCGGATAATGCGATGTCTCGAAAGTTTTGTGATTGGCGCTTCGAGTTTTAAACCAGCTTGCATTCGCTATAGTCTGGTCTTCAGGAATAAATTAACTCCGCACCACACACCCATTAAGGGATATCAAAGGTATGTACGAATTAAAAGTCGTGACCCGATTTGCTGCGGCCCATCAACTTACTATGGTGGGTACGAAATGCGAGAACATGCATGGGCACAACTGGAGAATTGAAGTTCACGTCATCGGAGAAAATCTGGACAAGGCGGGTGTCCTGGTAGATTTCGGCGTGGTTAAAAAACACCTTGCAAACATCATGGATATGCTCGACCACAAATATCTCAACGAACTTCCCACCTTTGAAAACAATCAGCCCTCTTCGGAAAATATTGCCTATCTTATCGCTAGCGAGCTACAGCAAAGAATTGATAATTCGGCTGTAAGTGTCAGCCGGGTCACCGCCTGGGAATCGGATGATGCCGGGGCGACCTATATCGTCCCTATTCCATAGTTCGTTATCCGTTGAGTTCCTGCCAACGCGTCATCAATTCATCGCGGGTGATAATACGGCTGACATCGGCCACATGCTGTTGGATATTATCAAGCCCTCCTTCCTGGCGATCTACCAGAATAACCGACTTTATCACCTCAAGGCCTTCTGAGCGCGCCCGTTCAATCGCTTTAATGGTGGAACCGCCGGTGGTGGCTACATCATCAATTATCGCGACACGTTGACCCGGCTGAATATCCCCTTCTATCCACCGAACAATACCGTGATCTTTCTTTGATTTACGAATTGAAAATGCGTTGAGCGGCTGTGAGTTTAACTCGGATGCAAACGCCGCAGCTATTGCCAGGGGATCGGCCCCGAAGGTGAGCCCACCGACGGCAGATACTTCGCTGACTTTAATTTCATCAAATATCAGGTGGCCGGCTAAATACATACCGCGTGCGCTTAATGTTGTCGGTTTGCAGTTGACATAAAATTGGCTCAATCTACCGGAAACCAGTTTAAAGCTTGGTTCTTTGCTGAATTTAAATGATTTGTGGCACAGGATATCAATCAATTCTTTTTTCATCATAATATGTCCCGGATTTTTTTTGGCATTCAATATCTTAACCTTGGCTGAAGCGTGAAGAAACTATTGATTTCAAATAGGTATTTCGATATAAAAAAGCCTCCACTTAATGGAAGAAGCCTGTTCAATGGGATTCAGTGGAGGCTTTGAGCAAGGAAAACCGGAAACGGCACTCCCTGAACTCAGAAGATTCATAGCAGTAAATGTAAAGAGGGTCAATCCACAAAACAAATTTTGATGGGTTTGAAAGGCTGGAATACAATATGATAAGAACACAATTGCGGAGCTTGGCATTTAGCATTAGCATCGGCATACTGATTTCATACCCGGTTCTCGTCTCAGCCCAAGAGACGACCGGGAGGTTTAACCTTTTCCAAACCATTGAGGCTGCTCTCAAAGCCAACCTGGGCTTGAAGCAATCCAAAGAGGAAGTGAATGCTGCCCTGGCAACTAAAAAAGCGCGCACGACTAATTTTCTTCCGACCTTTAGTGCGCGATATGGTTATATATACCGGGATAAAGAGACGACCCAGTCCCTGACAGGACAACAAGGGCAAACAACGGATGTCGTCATAAATCCTGATGACGAATATAACTTCGTAACTTCTTTCACCCAGCCCATTTTTACGGGATTTGCGCTGATTAATCAGTATAAAATTGCAAGCCTGGGTCTTAATGTCGCCGAGATATCAGAAAAGCTCACGCGCCAGGATGTTATTCTGGATGCGAAAAATGCCTATTTTTCAATTTTAAAATCACAAAAACTGATGGCGGTGGCCGAAGATACCGTTAAACAGGTTACGGCCCAGAAGGAAGTGGCTGAAAATATGTACCAGGTCGGTATGAGCCCTTTAAATGATCTGCTGCAAAGTCAGGTGCAGTTAGCCAACGACAAACAGAGATTTATTACCGCCCAGAATAACCTGGAAATCAGCAAATCCCAATTTAATACCTTGCTTCGCAGACCCGTGAACGCTGCGGTAGCCATTGTGGACATTCTGGATTACACTCCTTGGGAGTTCGACATAGACTACTGTCTTACCCAGGCCAACCAAAACCGGCTGGAACTTGAAGTGGCCGACCTGGAGGTTCAGATCGCACAAAAAGATTATGAACTGTCCAAAAGGGATTATTTCCCGTCCATCGACCTGACCGGCACCTGGACGCGGCGCGGTACCGAATGGGATGTCGATGGCGGAGAAGGCATCAGTGATAAGAAATTCTGGGATATCCGGGCCACAGCCAACTGGAATTTCTGGGAATGGGGACGAACCCGGTACGGTGTCAGGGAAAAGCTGAGCCGTCTTTCCCAGGCGAATTATCGCAAGGAAGATATTATTGATAATATTGAACTGGAAGTCAAACAGGCCTTTCTCAGGACCAAAGAGACGGAAAAGAATATCACCACCATTGAAAAAGCCATCGAACAGGCCAAAGAAAACCTGAGAATAACCGAAGAGCGTTACAAAGAACAGGTATCGACCACTACCGATGTGCTGGTGGCGCAAACCCTGCTTACTGAAACTATGACAAATTATTATAATGCGTTATATGATTTTAAAATTGCCAAATCCGTCCTCTATCGAGCGATCGGCCAGGAAATACTGGAATGATTGACGCCGGTGAGAAAAGCTTCATCATTCGGATGTTCCACGTTCACCATTATTTCGGTTCCAAAAAAGCTCTCATCGATATTACCCTCGACATCGCAAAAAATGAATTTGTTTTTATCAGCGGCCCCAGCGGAGCCGGTAAAACAACCCTGCTAAAGATTCTTTATCTGGGGGAGCCGGTATCCGAGGGTCAGGTGTTGATAGATGGAATAAATCTTGCGAGAATTCCCCGCAAAAAAATACCTTATCTAAGACGAAAATTCGGTGTCATCTTTCAGGATTATAAGCTGATTCCCACCAAAAGCGTCTATGATAATGTTGCGCTTGTCCTTGAAGCCGGTGGCGCCAAAAGACGGATCATTCAAAAAAAGGTGAAAAGTATCCTCCGGTTGGTAGGAATGGAAGACAGGCTGCAATCATTTCCCCCCAGTCTGTCCGGCGGCGAGCAGCAGCGAATTGCCGTGGCCAGGGCGATCATCGGCGATCCCAAAATAATTCTGGCGGACGAGCCTACCGGGAGTCTGGATGATGAGTCTGCCGAAGCGATCCTCGATCTTCTCCGAGGCGCGCATATCCGGGGGGCAACCGTTATTATTGCCACTCATGATAAAGCCCTGATACGCAAAACAGGGGGGCATGTCCTGACCCTTCAACAGGGACGGTTTGAAACATCAACGTTCCTGGAAAAACAGTATGATGATGCTATTCTTTAAACGTGCGTTAAATGACATTTGGCAAAACAGATTTTTAAATTTTGTCACCATTACGACCATATCACTGGCAATTTTAATTGCCAGCGCATTCATCCTTTTTTATGTCAATACCAGTGAGATTATCAATTCCTGGAAGAGGGGCCTGCGCATTATAGCCTATCTTAAACCGGACATCCCAAAAGCCGATCTGACCGATTTAGAGCGCACCATTCAGTCAATGAATGGGGTGCACAGTTTGAGGTTTGTCTCTATGAAAGAGGCGTTAGACCGACTTAAAGCCCAGATGAAACATCAATCCTCTCTTTTTGAGAATCTATCCGAAAACCCGTTACCGGACAGTTTTGAAATCCGCATGACCGCTTCTACCGGAAGCTGGCAACGAATTGAAACCCTGGCCGCTCAAATAGAATCCCTAACGCTGATTGAAGAGGTGGAATATGGCCGGCGATGGATAGGGCGCTTTGTTCGCATTATTTCTCTGCTAAGACTGGCTGGATATGCTATGGGTGCGCTCTTTTTCATGGCTACCGTATTTATCGTTGCAAATACGATCCGCCTTGTCATTTATTCAAGACGCGAAGAAGTAGAGATTATGCGCCTTGTGGGAGCAACCGACAGCTTTATTAAAATGCCCTTTTACATCGAAGGACTGATCCAGGGCGCTCTGGGCGCCTCTACTGGATTGGTGATCTTATTTATTTCATATTTTATTATCCTTCAAACATTGAGCAGGGTTTATCTCCGGGTCTATTTCACCTGCAATTTCTTTCTCCCACAACTATGGGCGGGATCCTGCTGAGCAGCATGCTGATCGGATGGTTGGGGTGCTATATTTCATTGAAGCAGTTTTTGAAGGTCTGAACCGGATATGCGGGAGATTAGGCGCTTAGCGCCTTTTATCTGACAACATGTTGTCAGATAATGAAACGTTGAGGTTCCAGGTGTCAGCCCAGCCGCCGGCCAAAAAAACGGCCGGTCTGATCGAAGAAGAAAACTTAACGGCATAAATATATAATTTTCTGACTGGATCAACAGGATGGACAGGATAAATATACTAAACCAAAAAAATCCTGTAAATCCTGTAAATCCTGTCTAAATAAATGAAGTTTCATACAAGATTTAGACACTGCAGCTGGCCACCGAAACGGCCAGTTTAATCGAAAATAATCTTCGGCTTTGTGGAGTTTCGATTAAGGCATCAAATAAATTAAAATGTGTATCCACTCCGAATACCTTTGTAATAAAATACTGCTCATGCTCATCGTGCTACTCCTGCCTTTCGGAGCGATAGAGGCCCGGGGTGCCGATCGCTTTCCGATCGGAATTGTGACCGTAGCCAAGGTTGACGTGCGGTCCAAACCCGGCAGCCGGAGCCTTTTACAAAAAACGCTCAAACGGGGAACTGAAATACAAATCATAGAACGCCGGGGGGGATGGCTGAAAATTTTTCATAACAATGAGGTGGGTTTCATCCGGGATCAGAACTCCTCTGTAAAGATCGCGCCGGGAAGAAAGACGGAAAGAGGTAAAGAAACCTCAGATCAACACGCTGATCGACAATCTCAAATTGATGCTCTTAGCAAACGCAAAAAACATATTCGTCGTGAAATTCAGAAAGGGCAGCAGGATGTTGCAGCGTTTACTCGCCGGGAACGTGACATTATTAAACACTTAAATCAGGTCGAGTTAGCGCTGAATAGCACTAGAAAACGCGCGGCTGATTTAAAAAGGGAGATAAAAAAGCTTGAGCATATGATCGAAGAAGCAACAACGGCGTCGGAAGAATTGAGAAAGCAAATTCATGCAAATGAAGATTATGTGTCCAGGCGCCTGGTGGCCCTGTATAAGTTGAACCGGTTGGGAAAATTACATCTGCTGGCCTCTGCGGAATCCATGAATGAATTTATTCAACGCAAAGCCGCTTTGGAGAAAATCCTGGATTATGATGAAAGAATCCGACTGGACCTGGTAAAAAATCGGACCGAACTCAAGAAAACGCTCCAGCGGCAGGAGGCTCATAAGGCCCTTAAAAGTGCTCGCGCAGCCGAGCATCAAAAACAAGCCAGATTGATGTCTCAGGAACGATCAACGCGCACCAGATTACTTGCAGACATTCGCAAACAGAGGGCACTGGAACTGGCCGCAATAGATGCGCTGACCCAGGCGGCTGGCGAGCTTGAGCACAAGATAAAACTGCTGGCTACTGAAAAAACTGAGATCGAACCGGATAAAAATGCCTCGCAATTATCATTTTCGGCTCATAAAGGCTTGCTTATCATGCCCGTTAACGGTAAAATAATAAATTTCTTCGGGCCATATAAAAACCCAAAATATAATATTAACAACTTTCGCAGCGGCATTGATATCAAAGCGGAACATGGAGAGCCTATTCGATCCGTCTTCAAAGGAAAGATTATTTATTCAAGCTGGTTTAAAGGCTACGGAAACATGATTATTATTGATCATGGCAAAAGTTATTACACGGTTTATGCCCACATGGAAGAAACCTTTAAATCCAAAGGTGACCTGGTTGATGCTGGAGAAGTCATCGCCACTGTGGGAGACACCGGATCAATGACGGGTGCAAAGCTCTATTTTGAAGTGCGTCATCACGGAAAACCCATGAATCCCGTAAAATGGTTAAAAAAAGGATAAGAAGGAGCACCTTAATGATTAACAAAAAAACGCGGCACGTAAAACTGTGGTTACTGATGGTAATCGCCGTTGTTTTCTGGACAATCGGCACTGGTTTCTATCGTGATCTGTCGGCCAAGAGCGAAGATGCATATGAGGAATTAAAAGTATTTTCAGATGTCATCGAATTGATTGAAAGGGAATACGTCGAT
>CALZJV010000289.1 GCA_945787595.1 uncultured Desulfobacterales bacterium
GTTAATCCTGTCAGAAAAATAAAATTGTATTTCGTTAAGTTTTTTATTCGATTAAACTGGCCGCTTTTCAGGCCAGCGGCGGGGCTGAACCTTGAACCCCGAGCCCTGAACCTTTGAACCCTGATTATGAATATCTTAACCACTCGACGGATCAGTCAGGCATTCTTTTTTGTCTTATTTTTATGGTTTTGTGTGGCCACCACTTTAGGGGATCAATGGTGGCAACTACGCGGCTGGCCGGTAAACTGGATCATTCAGCTCGATCCACTCGTCGGGTTGGCTACCTTGCTGAGTACCCGTACCCTGTATGCCGGGCTGTTGTGGGGTTTATCCACCGTGGTCTTGACAATTATTTTTGGCAGGTTTTTCTGCGGCTGGATTTGTCCCTTCGGTACCATCCATCATTTCGTTGGATTTGCCGCCAACCGTAAAAAACCGATCGCGGCTAAAATAAAACTTAACCGCTATCGTCCGGCGCAATCCATCAAATACTGGGTTCTGATTTTTCTTTTAACCATCTCAGCGATTGAGCTTGCAGTCGACCTTATCCGGTTACCAGCGACCCTTGGCTTGCTTTTCGGAATTCTGGCCCTGGCCGTCCTGGTTTTGATAGTCATTTATGCTGTACGCCAGACCCGGACGAATCTTAAAAATGCGGTCTTGCTGTTTTTGGGATTTACGGCGCTCTGGCTGCTGTTAAGTTACGGTTTGAATGGAAATACGATATCCGTTGCGTCACTTCAAATCGGGTTGCTGGATCCCATCCCGCTGGTGTACCGCTCAATTAATCTGATTGTACTGCCGTTCATCGATCAAACCGCGTTGGAGCTTACCGCAGTCCCGCGCTTGTATAGCGGTACCGGGCTGATTGCAGCCGTTTTTATGACGGCGATATTATTAAATCTGGCGATACCCCGCTTTTACTGCCGTTTTATCTGCCCGGCGGGAGCACTTTTCGCGGTGCTGAGCCGTTTTGCCGTGTGGCGAATCGGTAAAAGCCGCGATGAATGTTCCCAATGCCATATCTGTGAACAAAACTGCGAGGGCGCCTGCAACCCAACCACCGAGATCAGATTTAATGAATGCATATTGTGTGTCAACTGCATAAATGACTGTCGTCACGGTATGATGACATATCAGACCATGCCTTCGGCGACCGGTGAAATCCCGGGGACGAATATGTCCCGCCGGCAATTTTTGACTGCAACGATATCCGGCGCAGCCATAATCCCGATGCTGCGGGTAAGCGGATCTCTGGGATCCAACTGGAATCCAGCCGTTGTCCGTCCACCGGGTGCGCTGCCGGAAGCAGATTTCCTTTCACGCTGTATCAAGTGCGGTCAGTGCATGCGCATTTGCCCGACTAACGTGATTCATCCGGCCGGCCTGGAGGGAGGTATTGAAGGATTGTGGACGCCGGCCCTTAATTTTCGTATCGGCACCAGCGGGTGTCAGTTTAATTGCATTGCCTGTGGCCATCTATGCCCGACGGCGGCCATCCGGCCCATCAGTCTGGACGAACGGCAGGGGAGAAACCGCTTTGCCGCTCAAGGAGCCATAAAAATCGGAACGGCTTTTATCGACCGCGGCCGTTGCCTGCCCTGGGCCATGGATAAGCCCTGCATTGTATGCCAGGAAAATTGCCCGGTCAGTCCCAAGGCAATCCGTACCCGGCAAACTTTTAACACGATTCATACCAGCGCCGCACTGGTGGTGGCAAGGGCCGATGCCATGTATATTGAATTTCAAGCAACCGCTCCCGGAGCGGACCAATTTGCCACAGGCGATTATTACTGTGTGGTTCCGACATCCGCAGACCATCGCCCGCGGAGAATTATCAGCAGTTGGGAAAGGGGTTTGAAAATCGCCGAGGGGTTGCCCTTTGAGTCACTGCCATCGCCGGGAAGTCTCGTTGAAATTCAGATAAGGCTTCAACAGCCTTATGTTGACCCCGGACTTTGCATCGGCTGCGGTGTTTGCGAACATGAGTGCCCGGTTCCGGGAAAACGCGCCATCCGGGTGACGGCTGACAATGAGTCAAGAGCCCGCGAACACGCACTGCTGCTTGAAGTATCTACCTGAGACCCTGTCTCATATATGCCAGCAGGTATGGAGATCGCCACCGGGTGATGATAAATTTCCAAAAAAATACGCCTGGGTGCACGCAGACAAATAAAGGACTAGTCTCTGGCCATGTAAATGTGTCCTCAAAATATGGCGATTGACAGGCTTAGGGAAGAGGTATTGAAAGAATTAATAAAAAAAATTCGTATTGGGAGAATTTAAAATGTCCAAAATAAACTGCAAAATATCTCGCAGAAATTTTTTAAAAGCTACCGGTACAGCCGGATTGGCCACGATCATAACACCGGTTACGCAATTGGCAGTCGCATCTGAAGCCCAAGAATCGTTACCTACCCGTCCATTCGGCAACACTGGAGCGAATGTATCAATTCTTTCCCTGGGAGGTATGTTCAACATCGCCTCCAACCAGATGTTGATGAAACAGGCCATCAATTGGGGTGTAACTTATTGGGATACGGCGGATTGTTATCAAAGAGGCAGTGAAAATGGCATCGGCAAATATTTCAAAAAGTATCCGGAAGATCGTAATCGGGTCTTTCTGGTGACCAAATCCGACGCCCGGTCTCCCAAAGGCATGACAGAACTCCTTGATCGCTCCCTTAAAAAAATGAAAACCAACTATATTGATCTTTATTTTGTTCACGGGATCTATAGTATTGATGAATTGGATAAGAGCACCAAAAAGTGGGCCGAAAAAGCCAAGGCGGTCGGGAAAATCCGCTTTTTCGGCTTCAGCACGCACAGCAACATGGAAGAATGTATGCTGGAAGCCGCCAGGCTCGGCTGGATCGACGGTATCATGATGACCTACAACTACCGCCTAATGCGTACCGACCGCATGAAGCGTGCAGTCGATGCCTGCGTCAAAGCGGGAATCGGAATGACCGCCATGAAAACCCAGGGTGGGGGTTCGGTAAAGACGGATACGGATACCGAACTCAAAATGGCCGGACAGTTTTTGCAAAAAGGATTTACCGATGCCCAAGCCAAACTCATGGCAGTTTGGCAAAATCCAAATATCTCCAGTATCTGCTCGCAGATGCCGAACATGACCATTCTGATGTCTAATATCGCCGCCGCCATGGGTCGGACGCAACTTTCATCCAATGACGATAAATTACTACAACAATACGCACAGGAGACGCACTCGGATTATTGCGCCGGATGCGCCGCTATTTGTGAGTCTGCGATAACAGGTGATGTACCTGTCGGCAAGGTGATGCGGTATCTTATGTACAGCCGCAGCTATGGCGAACATGATCACGCCTGCCGGCGTTTCAGAAATATTGCGCCCGGCATCCGTCGGCAGATGGATAACTTAGACTATTCATTGGCCGAGCAAAGATGTCCCCAAAAAATGCCGATTGGACGGCTCATGAGACAGGCTGGTGAGGAGTTATCATGAAAATTGACGCGTTTTAGGGGCTTTCAGATTCAGAAAACGGACGATCCTATCAGAAATGTCGAATCTAATGCACCGTCTCAAAAGTTATTTCTCGTATTTCCCTAAAACAAGTGAACTGAATTTTGAATAAACATAATCCACTTATGTTGTTTGAATTCGAACTAACATCTTGATTCCGAATTCGATGTAGTCAGAATAATCCATCCATTCGGTGTTAACGAGATCAAACTTGTACCAGTTGCCAAGTTCAGCGGCCGCCCTGGAAGGATAGATGGTCACCATAGTCTCATCGCCGGGGGTTTTGACCCGCAGTTTGAAGGAAAGCATTCCAAACTAAATGGCGGCGGGTTTACCATAGCCTTGAGCGGCTAAAACCTCATCATCCGGCGTGAAGGTCATCAGAATCCGGATCATAGAAAAGGTCAGTCTTCAGCTGCGGTGTCGGCGATACAGTCTCGTCATCAAATGGAGCTAAAAGAACCGGGGCATCCGGTACGAAATGATCATCAATTGTGTTGGGGGGGGAGGTTCTTGTTGGCCGTAACCGAAGGTGTGGACCAGTTCCTCCGAATAGGCGCTTTCATTGCCATCTAGATCATAAGCGGTGGCAGCAAAATAATACGTACCACCATCGTCAAGTCCCGTCACCGTGAACTCTGTGATATCGCCCACATCAAGGCTGTTAGAGTAATCGCCGCTGGCATCACCGTAGTAAATAATGTAGCCGGCCAGATCCGGTTCGCTATTGGCATCCCATGCCAGGCTGACCTCCGCACCATAGGTGCCAAGCGGAAACAGGAGCAAAATAGAAGTTAAAGCGACTAGTGAAATAAATTCCCTGAGTAATGTGTGTTTCGTTGGATGAAAGTTTATGGTTATTGTTTTCAATGGCGAGCCTTTCTTTTTTTTTGATATGCTTCCTATCTTGTTTGTTGGATTTAAGGACATTTTCTTAAAAATTATTATTTACCTGGGAGTTTTTAAAAACAGGTTTGCGAATCGGATTAAGTCGTCATTAATAGCAAAATTTATGCCATTGCGATCTTGCGAACTGGCACTCCGGCCGAGGCATCAATAGTCGGGCTTTGCGTCTGTTTCATTCTTACCTGTCTTCGGTATTTAATCGAAGGATGGTCACCGAATTGACGACCGGGTGGGCGGGGCGATTGTTTTTCGTCAAAAGTTTGACCGGTGGAGCCGATAGATGAAGTGAAGTGAGGAATGGCAGGTAGTCCTTTATCGGATTTTATCTGTTCACTGTTCCGGTCGGGCGGAATCTCATACGAAATTTCATATAAGCGCCGCTGGCTTGAAAAGCGGCCAGTTTAATCATCAAGAAACCGTGCCATTTTGATGAAGTTTCATATGATGGGTTAACTAAAAAATGAACATCGAACATTGAACGTCCAACATCGAATAATGTATTCTGTCAATTTTAAAAAGACTGAGCAAAGCGAAACCATCCTTCGTAATTCGACACGGCTGAGCTCGTCGCAGGCTGCGGTTCGATATTCGATATTCTGCGGTTCGCTGTGTAAAGCAGCTTGAAACTTTCTATTGCGGTAAAATCTTCGTATCCAAAAAAATACCCCGCCGGTTGACGACGGGGTATTTCACTTTTTTTATTCGTATTAATTGTGGTACTGGTCACATACCCAAATACGTGAATCCAGCTGCCCTATTCCTCCTCCACATGGCAACCTTTGCAGCTGGATGGTCCGACATTGGGCAGCTTCTCTTTAAGCACCAGGCCGGACATTTCCAGCTTTTTGTTCTGGGCCTTGATTTCTTTGTGACAACTTATACACATCCTATGATAAGCAGTCTTATAATAGTTTATTAAGGTATCCTCATCTACCTTGCCGCCACCGGCCTTTATCGGGGACTCTAAACCGTCATGGCAGCCCGACGTAGTACAGTTCTCAATCGGCGCATCCATTTCCCATTGATGGTGACAGGTATTACAGGTATACACAAAGTGCGTGCCATGGGGAAAAGGGGCCGGCGGCCGCTTCGCCTCCACATCTTCAGGCGGACCCAGCGGGATAACGCCCAGGGGAACACTTATGGTCTCATCGTCACTTTCCCCGGAAACAACCATTGCATTGCCGAAAACTACAGCCAGAATTAAACAAAGAACGCCGATGCTTATTTTATACATCCCCATCCCCCTTAATATTTATATAATTTGCAAAAGGTTACAATAGATGACGATTCAATCGATCAAGCTAAGTACAAGCAGATAAATTCAAAGAGGAATTAATGCTTCAAATGCAAAAAAAATGCAACCAAAAAAACACATCTATGGAAATTTAATTGAATTTTCAACCAGCTTAGTTTCATTCGTTCATTCGCCGAAAATGGGGAATAATGGGATACAGGCATGGCTGATTCAATTTTCTAAAAAATATAGGGTCTTCTTATCTCAAAAGCAGGGATTCACCCTATTCACATTCTCCGCATAATTGGGGTATGAAATTCTCACTAAATGCTTTACCGCCCAAGCCGGATGACTGTCAAAGATGGCTACAGTCATTAATATAAAAGAGCAAACCTCCTTGAATTCTCCCAAATCACAACAGCGACTGCAGCGCTTATGGTGGACAGCGGTCATTTACTGTTTTTGCATCCTTTCAGGCGGTTTTTTAATACTGAATGAAGATTGGCAAAACCGGCATGGACTGCAGGGGATTGGTCAAGTAGCCATCATCACAGCATATGTCCTTATCCTGTTGCGAATCGGGATGCCGTTGAATTATCACCCCCGGCAAAAGGTATTGCATTCGTATTTGGGATATGGCACATGGATTACAATAACACGGGCGATGCTGATTGCCATGCTGGCCGGCTACCTGTTCCAGCCATGGCCGCAGTCACGCCTTTTTCCCGGCCGACTGTCATGGACACCCGGCACCCTTTATTTGGCGGCATCGCTTTTGGATTATCTTGACGGTTGGGTCGCCAGAGCCCGCAAACATGAAACCCAGCTGGGAGCATTTCTCGATATCAACATCGATGCGCTGGGATTGCTGATTGCACCGCTTTTGGCAATCTGTTACGGTCAATTGCCTGGCGCTTATCTGAGTGTCGGCGCCGCCTACTATTTGCTTGTTTTCGGTATCTGGCTAAGAAAAAAATATTCAAGGCCTGTATTTGAAGTTAAACCTAGACGCAGCGCCCGCATCATCGCCGGTTTTCAGATGGGGTTTGTGGGAATCGCACTGCTGCCTGTTACCTCACCCCCGATGACAACGGTGGCTGCTTACATTTTCATGATACCGCTGCTGGCGGGATTTGTAAAAGACTGGATTATTGCCTGCGGCTATGCAAATTAAAGTTGAGGGGTTCAGCCTGCCCTGGTGCGACTCCTAAGATCATATTACGGCCCGTGTAAGGTTCCCAGATATGAATCTGAATAATAGAGCAACGTAAATTCAGGTCTGGGCCAGGGGGTTCAAAGGTTCAAGGTTCAGCCCAGCCGCCGACCAAAAAACCGGCCGGTCTAATCAAACAGAAAACTTTGATGTTATTTGTTCAGCCACAAAGACACCAAGGCACCAAGATTACGGTGAAATTTATTGGTTCGATACCCACAATAGATCTTATGATTTAAAATACATAAGATCACTTCGTGTCTTAGTGCCTTTGTGGCAAAACTGTTATTTTGAATGAAGTTTCATTTAGCCTTCCGGGTTGAATAAACCAGACAGCTCGTATATAAGCGATCGTGCATTCATCAAGAATTAAACCTGTTTCACTCAATAGGGTATGACGGATATTCCATATTTTGATAACTATTATGAGCAGTATACATCGGTTGTAACCTTTGAACCCTGAACCTGGAACCTGGAACCGCTCAGTTTCGAAATAAAATGGACCGAATTGAATCGATTGAGGATCTTAAGGCCTGCTTATTCAGGGCGGAAACATTTCGCGCCAATCGCAACAGGCCGTTTATCACCGTCAGCTACGCTCAGAGCGTGGACGGCAGCATTGCTACCGGAGACAGGCTACCCATTCAAATCAGCGGACCGGAATCCGCGGTATTGACTCATCAGATACGGGCAGCCAGTGATGCGGTTTTGATCGGGGTGGGTACCCTGCTGGCAGATGATCCCCGATTGACGGTCAGGCTGACTGAAGGAAGCAATCCACAGCCTATCATCCTGGATACTCATCTGCGAACCCCGCTGAGCGCAAGGCTGGTAACCCAAACTGATCTCAGCCCATGGATCATCAGAATCGAGGCCTTTAAAAATGCCGGTGCAACCCCCCTGCCCTGCGCCACCGGCCGGGACGGAAAAATCGATCTGCATGCCCTGATGGCAATGCTGGCTGAAATGCAGGTCAACAGTATCATGGTAGAAGGAGGGGCTAAGGTGATCACTAGCTTTGTCCATTCACGACTGATTGATCAATTTATTATTACGGTTTCGCCAAGACTGGTGGGCGGTCTGCAAGTTATCGATTCCAATGGATTGAATTTAAATACAAATTTAACGCTGGCTCATGTGAGCTATCAGCGTTTCGGTAATGACCTGGTCATCTGGACCCGCCCGGACTGGAAGTAGCGCATGATCCGCACATCGGTAATCTTCAAAAACCCGCAGGAGGTTGAACTACAGCAGGATTCATTGCCGTCACTCCGCAGAGGTGAAGTCCTCATCAAAACGCACCTGTCGGCGATAAGTACCGGCACGGAGATGCTGGTTTACCGCGGTCAGTTTCCTCCAAAGCTGCCTGTCGATAAAAACATCAATCCACTCGCTCATGAATTCAAATATCCGCTCAAATATGGCTATACAAGTATCGGCCGGGTGGTTGAAACAGGCCCGGCGGTTTCGAACGGCTGGTTGGATCGAATCGTATTCTGCTTTAATCCCCATGAGAGCCATTATGTTGCGCAACCGGATCAGCTGATACCCGTTCCCGCAGACATTGTTGCGGCAGACGCAGTGTTTCTGCCGAATATGGAATCTGCCGTCAATTTCCTGATGGATGGGCGGCCTGTCATCGGTGAAGCCGTTGTCGTATTCGGGCAAGGTGTGGTTGGATTGCTGACGACAGCCCAGTTGGCGATGTTACCCTTGAGCTGCCTGGTCACCCTGGACAAATGGCCGCTGCGGCGAAAAAAATCTCTGGATGTGGGCGCTCACTTTTCGTGGGATCCGGCAGTGCCCGATCTGCAGGCTGAATTGGCCGCTGCAATAGAATCCCGCTCCGGTCGGAAGGACAGCGATCTTATTTATGAGTTATCCGGCAACCCCGATGCGCTGAATCAGGCGGTTAAGATTGCCGGGTTCGGTTCTCGCATTGTCATCGGGTCCTGGTATGGAACCAGAAAAGCAAAACTGGATCTGGGTGCGGGATTTCATCGCAACCGAATCCGCTTTATCAGCAGTCAGGTGAGCACCCTTGCTCCGGAATTTTCCGGCAGATGGTCAAAAGACAGGCGGCTGAAGATCGCCTGGGAGATGATCCGTCTCATTAAACCGGCTGATTTTATCACCCATCGCTTTGACATTCACCAGGCCGCAGAGGCTTATGAATTGCTGGATAAAAGACCGGGGCAAGCCGTCCAGGTCGTGCTGACTTACGAGTAGATACCCGGGTCCAGCTTCCGGCCCGTAGGACCTATAGCCCGGAGGGAGGGCCCGGCACTGGTTCCTCCCTGAAAGGCAGTGTTGGTTTTATGACATCTAAGTGCCTAAAGTGAACTAAAATGAGCTAAAGTGCCTAAAGTTAAGGAATTCTATCTTTTTCTATAAACGACAGAGCGAAGCGATACATCAACCCTGGCCCAGACCGATCACCAGTATAATATACTCATATGTTAGGTCTGCAATGACGCATAGGCAATATTAATATACATAAACGAGTCGCACCAGGGCGGGCTTTAGATCACTTATAACTTTAGTTCACTCGAAACTTTATATTATTTTCAAGGCAGAACCCATTATCTCTGACCTGGCTCTCCGAGGCGTAGGCTCTACGAGCCGGAGGCCCAAAGGACCAGTTTTTGCGTACAGAATAAATGAATTTCTATGCGCCTGGGATTCGTCATATACGGCAATCTAAATACGCTCACCGGCGGTTATATTTACGACCGAATCCTGGTTGAGCATCTACAAAGCCGGGGGCACCGGGTTGATATTATTTCGCTTCCCCGGCGCAATTACGGACATCATTTGCTGGACAATTTTTCCCCCGGTCTCCGTTCCGATCTTGCTTCAGGGCCCTATGATATCCTCTTGCAGGATGAACTCAATCACCCGTCTTTATTTCATACCAACCGCAGTCTGCAAAAAAATGCAAATCTTCCCATGGTCGCTATCGTTCACCAGGTATTGTGTCGTCAGCCGAGAAACGGGTTGCTCAATCGGATATATCAGGCAATTGAAAAACGATATTTAGAATCGATTGACGCAATCATATTCAACAGCGATACGACTCGCAGAACGGTGGAAGCCCTGGTCAGCGCTAAAGGACCCTCCATTGTGGCCTGTCCGGCCGGGGATCGACTGGGACAGTTACCATCGATGGATCTGATTGGATCCCGAACTCAAGACAGCGGACCGCTCAGGTTGATTTATGTCGGCAATGTGCTGCCCCACAAAGGATTGTTACCGCTTATCAAGGGGTTGTCCCATCTTGCGCCTGAAATATGGCACCTCACAGCGGTCGGCAGTTTAATGATGGATGGCCGCTATGTTCGTAAAATTAAAAGGCTGATGGCTCAAAAAAATCTCAACCGACAGATCGAAATAACCGGTCCCAAAGATGGGAATGAATTGGCCAAACTATTCGCTCGAAGTCATGTATTCATTATGCCCTATTCCCATGAGGGTTTCGGGATGGCATATTTGGAAGCCATGGCCTTTGCCCTGCCGGTGGTGGGATCTTCAGAGGGTGCGGTAAGGGAGTTTGTCATTCCGGGCCAAAATGGCTTTTTAATTGAAGTTGATGATTTTAAATCGGTCAATGCCTGTATTCACGACTTACATCATGATCGCCAACGCCTGTTCAAAATGAGTTGCGCCGCATTCCGGACCTATCAAGAACGACCGAAGTGGCGGGATACCATGGAATCGATTCACAGGTTTTTGAGCGGTCTGGTAGGATCTAGGTGGTAACTTGTTTTTAGCGTACATACCATTTTCAGGAAGCTGAAAAAATAGGCATCCCACCAAAACCAGTACCCAACTGCCTTTTCCTGATACAATATGAATAACAATACGATCTTTTAACATAAAAGGTAAATATAAAGCTCCCGTATCACTTCACCCGGAAAAAGGAGCCGCACGCCAGCTTAGCAACATCCGGTCATTTTTTTTATTTAACCGCAGACTCACGCCGACGGCCGCAGACGGTGCAGCTGAATGCCGGCGCATTAAGCTGCAGGGGAGCCTTCCTGCCGGACGACCCCGGAGAAATAGGCTCCGCCCCAGAGAAATGAGTGCAACAGAGATTTCACCCCGGATAAACAGGCTCCGCGTTTAACTGGGCAGGCGGGGTAAACATTTCACCCCGATGAAATAGATTTCATAATTCATTGGGCAAGCAATTCACCCCAGTACGATAGTTCCCACTTACGGGGCAGGCGGGATAAACATTTCATTGGGCAGGCAGGACAGGCATTGTCCGGCAGAAAACTGCAATCGCTTCGCGATGATATTATTGCCCGGAGGGCATGACAGTCTGTCTGTGTCGGTCTGCGGCTAATTTGCTATGGAGGTTGGTTATTGAAATAATCATTGAAAAATCAATTAGTTGACTTTTAGGCTGGTTAATGGTTTAAACTAACGATAATAGAATTCGGAAATGCTATATTTGAGTTTTGACAGGATTTAGAGGATTGACAGGAGTTATCTAAGGGAAAAGCGATGAGTTATAAAAAGCCGAAACGAATGTTTGAAGATGCCGGGTTGGTTGATCCGCGCAGAGCTTATCATGTTGATTTGGAGAGGGTGGTAAACACAAAAAATCAAGATTTGAAAACCATGGTGGACCGGGGAAGGTACTTTTCCATCTTTGCCCCTAGACAAAGCGGTAAGACGACCTTTCTTGAGGGCTTTTGCCTCGAATTTGAAAAAGATTCAACCTATGTGCCCATCATTCTTAGTTTTCAAAGGTACAAAAGCCTTGATAAACAGACCTTTTATCAGCAAATTCAAAAGGAGCTTTATAATCAACTGACAAACAGACTTACAAGTGTTGATTGTCCCAGCCTGGATGCTGCTGTGTCCTATCTGGATTCCCATCAACTGACAAACCATATCTCACTTGGTGAATTGTTCGAAGAATTAAACCAGCTTTTAGGATTAAAAAAAGTCTTTATTTTCATAGACGAATTTGACGGCATCCCTGAAAATGAATTGGAAAACTTTTTAACCACTTTAAGAGAACTGTATCAAAAATACAAAAAGCGACAAGATAAAGCCCTGTACTCGGTGGGGCTGGTGGGAATTCGCAACATTACCAAGCTGATTGTCGGCGGTGTTTCTCCGTTTAATATAGCCGACCAGGTCAAATTGCCTCCTTTTTCGCTAAAAAACGTTCGCGATCTTTACGCGCAGTATAGCGAGGAAACCAATCAACCCTTTACCGATGAAGCTGTTAAAATGGTCTACACGGAAACCGCCGGGCAACCCTGGCTGGTAAACCGCTTGGCAACCATCCTGACCATTGATGTAAAACCGGAAACCACGGACCCCCTCACCGCAGAAGATGTGCAAAAGGCCATTGATATTCTTCTCTACGAAGAAAACAGCCATTTCGACAATATCACCGAAAAGGCCAAACAATACAAAGAAACCTTTATGGATGTCGTCTTTAACGGAGTTGAATATATTCCCGGTGATGAGGAGCAGTCGCTTCTTTTAACCCATGGCCTGATTAAGGCGGAAGGAAAAGATATTCGGATCGGCAACCCCATATACAAGCAAAGATTCACCAAGGCATTTTTCAGGGAAGTGGCGACACAAACCGACGTATCTTCAAGGAGATATTATCTACCGGATAGTCGTCTGAACATGGAAAGAATCCTGACGGACTTTGAGCGCTACATCACCCGGATCGGGGCGGCCGCGTTTTATTCCACAACTAGACCAATGGAGGTGACGGGTAAGTTTCAACTCACCGCCTGGCTATACCAGTTTGTCTCGGAAGGGTCCGGCGAATTGTATTACGAAAGCAGAACAGGGCTGGGGATCATGGATATCATGCTTGTTCACGGACAAAATAAGTACATCGTCGAAACCAAAATCAACCGGTATCCGGGAACGACAGAGGAGGCGTTGGAACAATTGAGCGAAAAGTATCTTTTACCGGAAAAAGTCGATCACGGCTATATTGTGCTGTTTGATCCTAAAACGAAAGTAGGAGAAATCTGCACACCCCAAAAACGCATGACGGAGGGAAAAGAAATATTGATTTTCAACATCGCGATAGGACGCTAGGCCTTTAAGCGCAGATCTCGCTGAGTAGTTTGTAATAGTTCACCGCAGACGCAGCCTCCGGCCCATAGGGCCTAGAGCCTACGCCCCGGCTTCCGGCTCGTAGAGACTACAGCTCGGAGAGCGGGAGAACGCAAAGGCAAGATGGATTTTCCTTTCTGTTGATCCGCTAGAAAGCGAATCAACGGAAAGCAATAAAAAATTTACCCTCAGCGTCCTTCGCGCCTCTGCGGTGAACTATTACCCATTTTGTTTCTTGGCCCACATCTCGATTTGTCCCCAAAATATCCCTGTTGATTTCTTGAAACTAAAATCTTCTAAGTTGATGGATTCGTAAAAAGTCGAAATTTCAACTTTTGTTCATTGTAACGCATTGAAATTAAAAACCCTAAAATTTGATTTTTGTGCTTTCTGCGCATTTTTGCGGCCATATCAAAGATAGAAAAAAACCAATCCTCAGAGACACACGTTATGCCAGATGCAAATCCATCGGTCTTGACATTTACGCATAGCACTCACATTATAAATAAAATCCTAAAAAAGATGAGCAAAAGATATCATGAATGCCGCTAAGCTGAGATTGCAAAATGGACAACATGGTCAACGTATAAAATCTTACCCGGCTATACCAAATACCAGGTGGGCAGGAGATCTCTGTGAATGCCCGTGAACGCGTGAGGCAGGCGCTGCTGTGCCGCAAACCCGATAACATCCCGAAAGCGCTGGGTTTTTTTGATCAGTCGTTGGAGGCCATCGCTCCGACCCGACCGGAAAATTACTTCAACCTGGATGTCCGTTTCGCCGAATTCGACCCGCCGGACAACCAGGATGAGTTCCGGCGTTATATGGACGCTCTGCCCACCGACATTCACGTCGGCAGCCGGGCTCAGCTTCGATCCTACCATGAATGGCAGTATCACCCGGAAAAGAGAACTGCCCGTCCCCTGAGCAGCATCCGGTCATTAGCGGATCTGGCGGACTTTGCTTTTCCGGAATTGTCAAAGCCGGCCCGCCATTCCGGACTCACCAAACAGGTGCAGCACTGGCATGCCCGGGGGTTGGCTGTGGCCGGCTCACCGCCCCATTTGGGAGGCGAATTGTTTGAGGCTGCCTGGCGCCTGCGCGGTTTCGAAAATTTTATGATCGATCTGGTCCAGCGTCCCCACCTGGCCGCTTACCTTCTCGACCAATTGACATCCATGTTGATTGAAAACGCACTCATATTGGCCCGAGCGGGGGTGGATATCCTGCTTTTGGATGACGATGTGGCCATGCCCAACCGGTTGATGATCGGCCCGGATACCTGGCGCGAATATTTCAAGCCCCGTTTGGGGTATTTTATCATTGCGACGGCAATTTCACCCGGCTCATACCCGATTTGGTGGATGTCGGCGTCAACGTCATCAACCCGGTGCAGCCTGACTGCATGGATGCCGCCGCCATAAAGCGGGAATTCGGTGACAAACTGGCCTTGTGGGGCACGGTGGGAAGTTCCCGCCTGTGGGATTGGGGCACACCGGATCAGATCCGGGCTGAGGTAAAACAACGTATCAAAGCCCTAGGACCCGAAGGCCTGCTGCTGGCCCCAGCTTACGACATCGATTATGCCCCTTTTGATAACGTCGTGGCCTTCCTAGAGGCGGTTGAAAAGTATGGGCAAATATGTTAAATGCCTTTTTCGGTGAACTAAATTTCACAATTGTATGGCATTTAATTCCCAATACCCTTATATAAAGCTTAATAATAAAATTATAACCATCTAATATTACATTATAATAATAATTTTTTTTTAATTTTGTATAATTTTTGCATGTACAAAACGGGCAGTCGCGGGGATATAGCAGACGATCTATATTTCTGATTTTGCACTTAGTTGAAAAGGAAACGGGTCTTGACGATAAATAAGCGTTTTTTCACCTATATATTCTTCGTGTTACTTCTCCACATAATCCTGGTTTCAGCAGCCGATGCCGCCACCAAAATCATGCCGCTGGGGGATTCCATTACCAATGGAAATTCATCAGGCGCAGTGCCTGACAATTCTGACAACTATGTTTCCTATCGCAAAGAGCTGTGGGACGATCTCCTTGCTGCAGGATACGACATAGAATTTGTTGGCAGCCTCAATTCGGGATCAGCTATATTTGGTGCCACGGAACCAGCCGACCATGAAGGACATGGTGGTTGGAAGGCCGATGAAATTGTCAATGGAAGGATGAGTGACCCAGGGGCTGGCCAGCTTTCAGACTGGCTGGCCACTTTTCAACCCAATATTGTACTCCTCCACATCGGGACCAATGGCCTGGAAACCAGCCCCGCCGATGTAGAAGCTATTCTTAATGAAATTGACGCCTTTAGTCTGGATGTCTGGGTTGTGCTGGCCCGCATCATTAATCGGAACTGCATCACCGATCTTCCGACGTCGTGCCCAGAAAGCGTGACAACAATGAACTTTAACATCAATGTCGGAAACATGGCTCAAAGTCGTATTTCGTTAGGAGATAAAATAATTATTGTTGATATGGAAAATGGGGCTCTTATAGATTATCACCTGACAACAAACAATCCCCCAGGCGATATGTGGGATAATCTTCATCCATTTGCGACCGGATATGCCAAAATGGCGGATCTCTGGTATACCCGGTTAATGGAAATCCTGCCGCAGGCGGATGCCGGCCCTGATCAGGCTGTCGATG
>CALZJV010000290.1 GCA_945787595.1 uncultured Desulfobacterales bacterium
TTTTACATCAAGAATATGACAACCCTGATGGATGTTATGATCGTTCTGCGAACCATTAAGATCGTTCTTTTCAGTAATGGAGCGAGGTAGGGTTGGGTATTGTATGTTGTCCGCAGATTGTCTGCGGCCGTCTGCGTTTGTCGAACGAGCTAAGCGAGTGGGCGGTTAATTAGACATATTATTAAACAAAATAATTATTAATTACAATAGGATAAATACAATTAGACCTTGTTATCGACCAGGCGGAGCTGTATCTGCATAGACTGAAATTTTAAATTTTGAGTTTTGAATTATTAATTTAATGATTACATCAACAAAAAGATAATTCTCAATTTTTAATGTTAATTCAAAACTAAGAATTCAAAATTCAAAATTAATACCGTCAGTTCCATCAATTCAAAATTCACAATTATAATTTCCGGGAGGTATTTAAATTAAGAAAAAACCAAACATAATCAAAGAAAAAACTTATAAGTTCGCATTAGACATAATTAAAATTTACCAGAAGATGCGGCAACAAAATGAATTCGTACTTTCCAAACAACTCCTTCGTTCTGGCACCAGCATCGGTGCAAACACCGAGGAAGCCACCGCTGCACAGAGCAGAAAAGATTTTATTTCAAAAATGTCAATATCATCAAAAGAAGCCAGAGAAACAAACTATTGGCTAAGGCTCCTGCGTGACAGCCAACTATGCGAAGGTATAGATTATACTGATTTAATCAAGGAATCAGAAGAAATTATCGCAATCCTAACATCTATCGTAAAAACAACATCAGCGAAAAGATAATTCTTAATTTTTAATTTTAAATTCAAAACTCAAAATTCAGCTCTTTTGCTTTTCTAATTAAAAAATTAAAAATTCAAAACTCAAAATTAATAATTGTCACCAGGGTAAAAGGGAAATCTTCGTAAGGACGATAATGAGCTCGCGCGGTTTCCAACTGCGATGCTAGCAGTCTGGGAGGTGAGTAAACTGGTTGAAATAGATGACATAATGTCCCTATAATTGTCCCTGTAAATGTCCCTGTAAATGATCGACAGAAATGGTTTCTTAAACAGACGGGCAAAGGCATCAGGATTTCCAGCTCGGATCTTGTAGCAAAATGGAATGTTTCGCAAAAAACAGCCAAAAGAGATATTGCTGATCTTAAGCAGAAGGGGTTGGTTGAATTTTTAGGTGCACCGAAAAATGGCCATTATCGTTTGAAGTCGCGAAGATTAAAATAAGTTGTATTCACCATTTTTCTCAGCGTTCTCTATGTCACTGCGGTGGCAAAAACCAATGTATATTTTGAGTGCTGAATTAGTAACCTAGCGATTATATCAATAAAAAATAATTCTTAATTCTTAATGCTGAATTCAAAATTAAAATCTCAAGATTCAGATTTAGTACACCCAATTCCATCAATTAAAAATTAAAAACTAATAATTCAAAATTAATACTGTCATCTCAATCAACTATTCAACGCAATAATTTTAACCAGAACAATTCGGAGAAGAAACCATGAACAAACCCCTCCTTCTTATCTCTTGTCTCTTGATGTCCTTAATAATTAGTCCCGGTCAGCCGGCAGCCGCCGAAAAGAAAACCGCCGATGCCAAACAAACTTGGTCTGCCAAAGCCAGTTCGAATGACTACAAGATAGGTTCCGGCGATATTCTTGAGATAACCATCTGGAAAGAACCGGACCTGTCGCGGGCAGCAGTCCTGGTCCGGACAGACGGCAAGGTCTCCTTTCCACTGTTGAACGATGTTCAGGCGGCCGGGTTAACACCCCTGGAGATGAAAAGAAACATGGAGGCCGGGTTAAAAGAGTTTATTTCAAACCCGTTCGTCACGATAACTGTCACAAGCCCCGAGAGTCAGAAAATATATATTTTAGGTGAAGTATTAAATACCGGCGAATACCCGCTAACTAAAAATCTAACGGTTCTGCAGGCATTTGCCCTGGCCGGCGGTTTTACCGAGTGGGCCTCAAAAAAGGAAATCATACTGATGCGAAAGGAAGGCGGTAAAGACAAAATATACCGCATTAACTACAAAAACATCATCAAAGGTAAGGACCTCAGCCAAAATATCAAACTCAAAGCGGATGATACAATAATTGTCCCTTAAAAAGATGAACTGAATCTTTTTAGGGGACAATGTGAGTTGCGTGTTGTGAGTTGTAAGTTGGTTAAAAAAACTAAACTAAATATGAGATGGGTGAATGAATAGAACAGGATTTGAGAATTTACGAGTGTACAAACTGGCAGAAGAAATTGCAGATCTTATATGGGAAATTGTCAGCAAATGGGATTACTTTGCAAAAGATACGATTGGTAAACAACTAGTAAATTCAGCCGACAGTATTGGTGCTAATATAGGGGAAGGTTATGGACG
This sequence comes from uncultured Desulfobacterales bacterium, assembly GCA_945787595.1. The sequence continues at coordinate 2,387 of CALZJV010000290.1, forward strand.
CGGTAGTCATGCTGATAATCGGAGGTTCGCTAGAATTTCGCGTGGTTCGTTATTTGAGGTTAAGCATTGGCTCCGAAGAGCCTATAAAAGAAATCTTCTTTCCGAACAAGAAATCTCCAATCTACAAGAAATAGTAAAAGAACTAACACCTAAATTAAGTGCATATATAAACTCTATAGGTAAAAAAATAAAATAATGATAGGCATTTCACCACCTTCCCAACTAACAACAATCAACACACAACTCGCAATATGCAACACCCAACTCACAGTGTACAACAAACAACACCCAACACCCAACTGACAAAAAAGCCTGGAGAATTCTGATGAATTTTAGAACTATAAGTTTGATTTTGTTGGTAGCGGCCTGTTTCCATAATCCATTGGCTTTTTCTGCCCAATTCACCTTTACCCCCCGTGCTTCAGTCCAAGAAGAGTATACCGACAACGTAAACCTGACCAAAGACAATAAAGAAGATGATTTCATCACCACGCTTTCTGCCGGTTTTTCAGCTGGAGTGCTTGGAAGAACTAGCGGGCTGGAACTCTCCTTTGATCCGGGTTACGTGTTTTACCAGGATTTTACGGAGAATGACACCTGGAGGCTTCCGGCAACTTTAAGGGTCTGGACAGATCTCTCTAGAGCGACCCGTCTGGAATTCAGTGACAGTTTCTTACGAACCGAAGATCCTGTCAGCCAGAATCGTATTACTGCCGAGGGAGGTAGAGTGGCGGAAACAGGCGATACCACCGTCAGAAGAGACAGAGAACCTTATTACCGCAACAGCGCCCGGGTGGATGCCTCCCATCAGTTCGGCAGGGAGGATCGGATATATGCCGGGTTTTTATATGGCCTGCTGAGAAACGATGACAATCAGGTTGAAGATAACGATGAAAATCGCGCATCCGCCGGTCTGAATTACTGGTTTACCCAGAAGTTTGGCAGCGAGTTCTTTGGGGAGTATACCCGGGGTGAGTTTGACCAGCCATCAGACTTCACAGGCGAACCATCATCCGACTTTGACAACTGGTTGGGAACCCTTAGGCTTCTTGGCCGTGTGACAAGACATTTCTCCTTGTTTTTTCAATACGATCAGGTTTACAGAAATTTTACCAACGGCGACGATAACGATTACATGGTATACGCGCCGTCCGCGGGTTTTACTTATGATATTACTGATGATATGTACCTGCGCCTGGGTCTGGGCTATTACAAGCAGGTTATCGAAAACGAATCTGATCAAAACAATCTATTTCTAAACGCGGAGATCTCAAAGACCTGGGATTATAGACGTGGTTCCATCAATCTTACAGGATTGAGCGGTATAACCCAGAACGATTTCGGTGCCCAAAACATCGGTTTTCAACAGTTCGCAGCTATAGAGGGTTCGGCCAACTATAATTTCACCCGCCAAATCGTCGGTGACATTGGCGCCTATTACCGCTATGCCCATAGTCCCGCTCAAACGGAGGAGGCTAATGTCGACGATCTGGATACCAACCAATACCAGATCAGCGCGGGTATCGGCTATGTCCCCACGCGGTGGATGAATATCAGGCTGGGGTACGAGTTCAACAAATATAATTCCAGCGACGGTGATTTCGATGATTACACCGAAAATCGGGGATTGCTGACGATAACCCTGGAGCCGGATCAACCCTGGAGATTTTGAATGTTAATTTACCGCATACCGACGCCGACAAACGCAGACATTTTTTACGGCCGACTGGCCGACCAAAAACCCTGTGCTCATAGGGCAAAAATATCATCACGTCCGCGAGTGTCTGTGTGCGTCTGCGGTTAATTAAACTATTTAAATGGATCTAAACGATCTAACATATTTAATAAATGGTGCTGTTTTTGAGGTCAATCGTATCCTTGGACCTGGTTTTCTTGAAAAAGTCTACGAGAATGCCTTATTGATAGAACTAAAAGCGAGGGGGATAAAAGCTGCGGCCCAATGTCCGATAAAAGTACGATACAAAGATCAAATCGTTGGTGAATATTTTGCGGACATATTGGTCGAGGAACAGGTAATCCTTGAGCTCAAAACAGTCGATAAAATAGAAAAAATACATGAAGCCCAATTATTAAACTACTTGAAGGCAACAGGAATCAAGGTTGGTTTGCTTGTTAATTTTAAAAACACGAAGGCCGATATTAAACGGTTGGTTTGGGATTTGCCTGAATAATAGCTAAATTAACCGCAGACCGACGCTAACAAACGCCGACAGCTATGCCTTTCGGGCAAAAAATATCATCGCGAAGCGACCGTCCGCGCCTGTCTGCGTGAGTCTGCGGTTAATAAATAAAAGGAAGAGATACATTCCCTTCAATAATCCGTGATCATCTGTGAAGATCTGCGTCCCCAATAAAACATGCATCCTGAACAAATTAAAATATATCAGCAAATGAGCCCGGAAAAAAAGTTACACACTGCGTTGAAACTTTATTTTTCTGCACAGGCACTCAAGGAAGCTGGGGTGAAAAGGCAACATCCGGAATGGAGTAAAGAAAAAATTAAAGAGAAAATGAAAGCAATTTTCCTGCATGCAAGAACATAACCTATTTCATATTTTTGTAACTCGCCTAAATAAACTGTCAGTTTCCTATATGATAACCGGTGGTGCTGCCAGTATCATTTACGGAGAACCCAGGTTAACCAATGATATCGACTTTGTAATCGACCTAAAAGATGAAGACATTGAGCGATTTGCAGAGGCTTTTCCAATTGAGGAATTCTACTGTCCTCCTGTAGAGGTGATCAAATTGGAGGTCAGACGTTCACAGAGAGGACATTTTAATCTTATTCACCATGATACCGGATTCAAAGCTGATATTTATACAGCAGGCAGAGGTAAGTTGCATCATTGGGGATTTAAAATCAGAGAACGGATTGTTATAGAAGGCGAACAATTTTGGTTGGCGCCGATAGAGTATGTGATATTGCGAAAACTCGAATATTACCGTGAAGGACAATCAGAGAAGCATCTACGCGATATTTCAAGTATGTTGACTCTATCCTCTGACCAGGTTAATTTTAAGGTATTGGAAAAAAAAATTTATGGTAGACGCCTCGAAAAAGAATGGCTGGCTGCAAGAAAATATAAACTATGAGTAGCCAACCAAAACCTCTATGCCCAGCGGGCAAAAAATATCATCGCGTCCGCGCTTGCCCCGTTAAATAGCTTGAGGTAAAAGTGTATTATAATGGTAAAAGGTTTCTCCACAATAGGCTCAAATCTTATTTAACCGGGGTCAATCCGCGTGTGTCCGTGGTTAAAAAAAGGAGAATAAATTAACCGCAGACCGACGCCGACAAACGCAGACATTTCTTACGGCCGATTGGCCGACCAAAACCTCTATGCCCATCGGGCAAAAAATATCATCACGTCCGCGTCAGTCTGCGTGAGTCTGCGGTCAATCTAAATTTTTAAATGGATCTAAACGATCTAACATATTTAATAAATGGTGCTATTTTTGAGGTCAATCGTATCCTTGGACCCGGTTTTCTCGAAAAAGTTTATGAAAATGCCTTGTTGATGGAACTAAAAGTGAGAGGGATAAGAGCTGTAAGCCAATATCCGATCAAAGTTAAGTACAAAGATCAAATCGTTGGCGAGTATTTCGCGGACTTACTGGTCGAGGATCAGGTCATCATTGAGCTCAAGACAGTTGATAAAATAGAAAAAATCCATGAAGCTCAATTATTAAACTACTTGAAAGCGACAGGAATCAAGGTTGGATTGCTTGTTAATTTTAAAAGCACGAAGGCCGATATTAAACGATTTGTTTTGGATTTACCCGAATAATAGCCAATTAACCGCAGACCGACGCCGACAAACGCAGACATTTTTACGGCCGACTGGCCGACCAAAACCTCTATGCCCATCGGGCAAAAATATCATCACGTCCGCGTCAGTCTGCGTGAGTCTGCGGTTAAATAAATAAACCGACGACCGACGCAGGCGAATGCTGACAGCTATGCCCTTCGGGCAAAAAATATCATCGCGAAGCGACTGTCCGCGTCAGTCTGCGTGAGTCTGCGGTTAAATAGGATCTTTTATTGATAATTAACCGCAGACCGACGCCGACAAACGCAGACATTTTTACGGCCGACTGGCCGACCAAAACCTCTATGCCTATCGGGCAAAAATATCACCACGTCCAGGATCAGTCTGCATTAGTCCGCCTGCCCCGTTCAATATTTCGAAGAAATGGAGCGAAGTTTACCAAGTGAAACCTGTCCGTTTTTTTGTTTAACTGGGGCGAATTTAACTGGGGCGGTTAATATAAATATTTAAATGGATTTAAAAGACTTATCATGATCATACATCTCATCGCAGCGGCTCGTCCTAATTTTATGAAAATCGCGCCGCTTTATCACGCACTCAAAAAAGAATTGTGGGCTAAACCCGTCATTGTGCACACTGGTCAGCACTATGACCTGAACATGTCGGATGTGTTCTTCCAGGACCTCAATCTGCCGGCGCCCGATATTCATCTCGGAGTCGGCAGCGGTACGCATGCCGAGCAAACCGGCCAGGTGATGATTGCCTATGAAAAAGTGCTTGTAAAAGAGCGACCGGACATGGTCATCGTTGTCGGCGACGTTAATTCAACCGTTGCCTGTGCCCTTGCCGCCACCAAAATATCTTTTTCTTCTTCACACTATCATAAATCACCTATGAACTATGAACTCGGCCATCGCCCACTCGTGGCTCACCTATAAGCGGGGCTCAGGTCGAATGACCGCACCATGCCCGAGGAAATCAACCGTCTGGTCACGGATTCGATAGCCGACATTCTTTGGACACCATCACTGGATGGTGATGAAAACCTGATAAGAGAGGGTGTGCTGCCGGAAAAAATCTGCGGCGTCGGCAATATTATGATTGACTCCCTGGAAATGCTGCGGGATAGGATTCAAAATGAATCTGGCGCTAGCGAACATAGTTTTGTCTCCGGAAACTACGGTGTCGTCACCTTGCACCGACCGTCAAATGTCGATGATCCGAAAATGCTGAAGCGCCTGTGCCGGACACTGGTCAAGCTGACCGACCAGCTGCCGCTGGTGTTTCCCGTTCATCCGAGAACCCGAAAAAACATTGATAATGCCGGGTTGAATGGTGAGTTGACCGGGGCTGCCAGTTTGAAGCTGCTCGAGCCCGTGAGTTATCGAAAATTTATGAATCTGGTGTTCAACTGCCGGCTTGCCATTACCGACTCCGGCGGTATTCAGGAGGAGACATCCTATCTTGGAATTCCCTGCCTGACGCTGAGACCGAATACCGAGAGGCCGGTGACGATAACAC
>CALZJV010000291.1 GCA_945787595.1 uncultured Desulfobacterales bacterium
CTGTGCCAAAGGGGCGGCCGGAATCAACCAGCTTTACGACCCGGATCGTGTATTGTATCCCATGAAGCGCGCCGGCAAACGCGGTGAAGGCAAATGGAAACGCATTAGCTGGGACGAAGCCCTGACCGAAGTCGCCGACCGGCTGAAAAAGCCGCGTGACGAAGGCCATCCGGAGAAATTCATGTTCCACTACGGTCGTATGAAAGCCTCGTCCAGCAAAATCGTTGGTACCTTTCTGAGCACCTATGGCACCGGAACCAAAGGCAATCACACCTCCATCTGTGAGGGCGGCAAGTGGACGTCCCAGGAACTGACCTGGGGCAAGCACTACGATAACTGGGATTTTGACAAGACCAAGTTTGTGCTCAATTTCGGCAGCAATGTATTAGAAGCCCATACCAACCACATCCCCACTTCCCAGCGACTGATGGATGCGATTGTGGATCGGGACGTCAAATGCGTCACCTTTGATGTGAGGCTTTCCGCCACGGCCGCCAAGTCCACCGAGTGGGTGCCGATAAAGCCGGGCACCGACGGGGCGGTGGCGCTGGCCATGTGCCGTGAGGTCATGAATGCCGGACTCTATGACAAGGAATTTTTTAAATTCATCAAGGCCACGGAAAATCGCAATGACAGCACCGATAAAAAGGTAGCGGCGTTAAAGGCCCATTTGGCTCAATACACGCCTGAGTGGGCCGAAAAGATCAGCGGTGTGCCGGCGGCCAAGATCAAATCCCTGGCCCTGGAGTTCGCCCAAACCAAACCAGCCTGTATGGTCAGCTACCGCGGTGCCGTGGCCCACTATAACGGCAACGACACCGAACGCGCTATCCAGATGCTGGCCGCCATCACCGGCAACATCGACAACCCCGGCGGCCGTTGCCAAGGGGTAGGTGCCAAATGGAAATACCCCAAGGGACCCAAAAATAAACCCAAGACCAAAAAGATGAAAATCACCAGTGGGTTTAAGGGTGCTTCCGCATATCCGAGCCATGGTGCCAGCCACCAGGTGCTCAAGATGATCAAGGACGGCAAAGCCGGCCGGCCTGATGTCTACATGTGGTACTGTTATACTCCGGTGTATGCCAACGGGGAGTGCCAGGAAAACATCGACATCTTAAAAGACGAAAGCCTGATTCCCTATACCGTTTGCGTCAACGCCTATTACGATGAATCCGCAGCTGTGGCCGACATTATCCTGCCGAATCCGTCTTACCTGGAGTGGTGGGATTGGGAAGATATGGTCTCTCCCACCCAGATCCCGGAATATTACATCCGGCAGCCTTTTGTCAAACCGCTGGGCGAATCCCGCGATTTTAAGGATGTGGTCTGCGATCTGGCCAACCGTATGGGCTTTCCATTAGGGTTTAACTCGGCCGAGGAGTTTGTCAAGCTGTCCTGCGAGATGACCCCTGGCGTCAAAGAAGCCGGCGGGTTCGCGTATATGAAGCAACACGGTGTCTGGCATGATTCCAAAGCCAAGCCGAAGTACTTCGGGTATAAAAAGGAAGTCAAGGCCGACGACCTGAAGAAGGAAGGCGTCGTTATGGATGAAGCCACCGGTACTTACTGGAACTGGAAAAAGGCCAAGCTCAAGAGTGAGGCCGAGGCCAAGGAAAAAGGCTATACCAAAACCAAAAACGCCTACAAGGGCTATGTCGGTCAGGAAATCGGCGACAAGGTGTACACGGGCTGGAAACCGGATAAGCTCAACAAGTCCGGCTATTTCGAGCTATACTCCGAGTTGTTGAAGATCAAAAACTTCCCGGCTCTGCCGACCTATGTGCCCATTCCCGAGCATGAAAAAATGGGTTCCGGTGACCTGATTTTAACCACCTACAAGGTTTCGGTCCAGATTCACTCGCGCTCGGCCAACTGCAAGTGGCTGACCGAGATCTACCACGACAATCCGGCCATGATTAATCCGGTGTCGGCCAATCCGCTGGGAATCAAAACCGGCGATAACATCAAGGTCAAATCCGAGATTGGCGAAATCACCACCACCGCCAACGTGACCGCGGGGGTCGTGCCTGGCGTTGTCGCCATTTCACATCATTTAGGCCACTGGGAGTATGGAAGATATGCTTCCGGCAAAAAAGTACCCATTGGCGCGGGCGACGATCCGGATTTCAAACTGAAACACTGGAACACTTACGGTGTGCATCCGAACTGGATCATCCCCAACAAACCGGATCCAATCAACGGCCAGCAGGCCTGGATGGATACGGTGGTTAAGGTAACTAAGGCCTAAATCTATTTAACCCTGTCGCGCGTCCGCCGTGCCGACCCGGCCGGCGGACGAGCCTTAAAAACCGGATAGGCTTTTTCGGAAATAAATTTTAAACCGGAAAAGATAATTGACTCTCGATGCGCGACCTTTGAAGCTAAAGCCTGGTTACTGGTCTCCGGGCCCTGATACCGGCAACTTTCTGAATGGAATGGTTGGAGGTTTTAAAGCACTTGTGACGACTGATACCGCAGCATTGCCAATTTTCAGGGGAAACCGGAAGCCAGTAGCCAGGAATCTACTTTCAAGCTTAGCGCATCCTTAAAGAGGTTCTGATGACAAACAGCAAAGATGAAAATATCAAAGAACTTGCCGGATTCAGAAGCAGTATTTACGGATTTCTGGCAGCGGTCTATCGTCAGGAGCTGACATCCGAGCTCCTCCAACAGATGAAAGACCACCGGTTCCAGGAGATCTTAACCACTCTGGGAATTGAATTAAGCAACGGATTTTTTAAAAAACCTGAAAAAGATCTGCTGGAAAATCTGGCAGTCGAATACGCTTACCTGTTCGTAGGGCCCGGCAAACACATCTCCCCCCATGAATCCGTCCATCATAAAAAAGAAGGTGTCCAAAGCGGCCAGCTGTGGGGAGAGTTAACCGCAGAGGTCAAAAGCATTATTGAGTCTTCTGGACTCGAGTATAAATCGGAGTTTACGGGAATACCGGACCACATCAGTGTCGAACTGGAGTACATGCAGCAAGTCGTCCAACGCGAAATGCAGGCCTGGAAGGCCGATGATGATGAAACGGCCCGGCTTTGTCTTAAAAATGAAAAAGAATTTGTCAACGAACACCTTATTCGCTGGATCCCGGATTTCTGTGAAAAGGTGATCGAAGCAGCGGAAATGCCCTTCTACCGGGAGATGGCAAGGTTAACCCGAAGCTTTATTGAGTTTGAAAAGAAAGAGTTGAAAAAATTTACCTTCACTTTTTGAGTTGCAAAACGAAAACCATTCAGGCATCGGCAGCCGACGTAAGGGAGCTTGAGGCATGAAGTTTATGAAGGATTTATCAAAATTGCATATGATTCCAATGGCCATTGGAGTTATCTTCTTAATAGCACTGGTGGTTGTGCTGGCGACAACGGTTATGTTGCGCAAGGACCTCATCCACGAGGAGTCCTTGCAACTGGCGGGCAAATTCAAAGATCGCTTCGACGCGACGTTTGTCGGCTCTGAAACCTGCAAAAAATGCCACGAAAGGATATTCCTGGAATGGAAAACCTCATTACATTCGCGCATGTTGCGGGATGTCAAGGCGGATCCGCTGGCAAACATTGGGGATTTTGAAACACCCAATGAGGTGCGCACGTTTAGCAAAGATGAGATTGCCTACACCCTGGGCAGCCAGTGGCGGCAGCAGTACCTGAAAAAAGTAGGCGATGATCTGATCGTTTTGCCGGCATCATACCATTTCCCGAGCGACAAGTGGACCCCCTATCAGGTTGACCAGCCGCAAAAGCGAAAATGGTGGACCGAGTGCGCCGGCTGCCACGCAACCGGCGTGGACCCGGTGAAAAAAACGTTTGTCGAGGCCGGAGTTGCCTGTGAGGCTTGCCACGGACCGGGCAGCAACCACGTGGAAGCGATTCCCGGCTTTGAAATTCCTACCATCATTTCAGCCGCGCGGCTGAATTCAGGTCTGTCCGCCCAGATATGCGGGTCCTGCCATACCCGGGGCCGGGACAAGACCGGAAAATACGCCTATCCGGTGAATTACCAGACCCATAAGGGGGAAGCCAACCTGCGGCTGTATTTCAAGGAAGTCTCTTATAGTAACGGAGATGAGGCTGGATATTTTTGGCCCAGCGGAGAATCCAAATACAGCAACCAGCAATACCTGGACTGGAAGCAGAGCGAACACGCCAAGGTAGGCGTGGTCTGTGCCACCTGTCACAGCGTCCACCAAAGCAAAACCGGCATTTCTTCCAACCTGGATTCCTCCAACCTGCTGTTGGCCATTCGCTCCAAAACACGCTTGTTCGAGGATCGACTGTGCAAAAGCTGCCACACAACCGAGCAGTACCGATCTGTGCACCGCATTCACACCTTTGGCAGCTGTGTGCGCTGTCATATGCCGAGAGTGGCCAGTATCGGTGAGGCCGGCGATGCCCACAGCCACACCTTCCGGTTCATGTTTCCCCAGGCCACCCTCGCGGCCGGCGGTGTCGACAAACAGCCCAATGCCTGCAACAGCTGCCATCATCACAAGGACACACCGGTTGATGCGATGGTGGGATTTCTGGAGGCTGCTAAAAAGAATGACATGCCGAAACCCTTTCTGGTCCATCAACAGGTGCAGGAATCTTCAAAATAAACCGGGGAGGATAAAAAAAATTAAAATCAATGGAAAACCCTCCCGCAAAAATGGATAGACGGCACTTTTTGAAGGTAATGGCCGGTGCGCCCGTTGCGGCGGCACTTGGAACCATCAAAGTTGCAGGTGCCGATAGTCTGCGATACGGCAAACTGGTCGACTCGGTCAGATGTATCGGGTGCAAGCGCTGCATGTCAGCCTGCAAGCGCTGGAACAATCTGCGGGTGGAGCGGGACGAGCTGATTACCGATCGGGATACTCATCTGACAGCAAATAATTACACGGTGGTTAATTTGCGAACCGATGTAAAAAATCGTGCCAACCGGCACTATGTTCAGTGGTCCTGTCAGCATTGTATCGAGCCGGCTTGTGTAGGCGTCTGCCCGGTGACGGCCATCACCAAGCTGCCCAACGGCGCCGTGGTCATCAACGAAAAAAAGTGTATCGGCTGCCGCTACTGTTTTCAGGCCTGTCCCTGGAAGGTGCCCCAGTTCGACTTTGACAAGCGCGTCACCCGCAAATGCCATCTTTGCTATAACAGAACCCTGCTTAATTATCAAAAACCCGCCTGCGTGGCCGCCTGTCCGGTGGGTGCACTCGCTTTCGACTATAAACACGAAATCATTTTGGAAGCCCATCGGCGGGTAGAACGCGTGAATAGACCCAGTTATATCATGGGTCTGGCGGAGGCCGGCGGGACCGATCTGATAACTATTTTGCCGGCCGAACCTCAACATTTAGGCCTGATTGCAGCACCCAAAAAGGTGGTCAATCACAACCTGGATAAAATCAGAGTCACGGCTTCCGGTATTTTAGCGGCCTCAGTGATCGCCGGTGTGATGTATGTTTATGCCCAAACCACTAAAGATCGCGATAAGCCAAGTGATGAACCCAACAATTAAAAAAAGTTTCGATATTGCCCTTGACGGCATGGAGCGCTTCCCGCGCCTGGTTATCTGGTTTGCTGTGCTAACCGCCTTTGTCCTATTGGCCGGCTATGCCATTTTGGCCTCGCTTTTTACGAGCATGGAAATCCTGGAATTTTCGGTTAAGATCCCCTGGGCCACGATGATCGCTACCTATATTTTTCTGGTGGCCATCGGATCGGGTCTGTGCATCATCAACGCTTTGGGATCGGTATTCGGCATGCAGCGCTATGAGATGATGACCGGGCGCATGGCGTTTTTATCACTGACCACCATCCTGTTCGGGATGCTTTGTATCGTCTTGCACCTCGGCCATCCTGAAAGAATGCCGATCTACAATGCCATTTCACCCAACTTCCGATCGGCCATTTCCTGGATGGGGATGCTGTATAGCATTTACATGGGCGTTGTTGTTGTTGAATTGTGGCTCTTAAACCGGGAGGATCTGGCCAGACATGCAGAAAGCAGTGAAGGGTTGGTAAAAAAGATTTTGGCGCTGTTAACACTCGAAAAACTGCGAGGCACCCGTATCGGCGATGTGCTGGAGGATTCGAGACTGCCCCGGCTTGTTGCCCTGCTAGCCTTTGTTTCCGGCGCATCGGCGCTTTCCATGCTGGGATCGGTTTTCGCCCACTCGGAATCACGCCTGCTGTGGTATGGACCCTATTACCCGGTCTATTTTCTGGTTTCGGCGATTTTTAGCGGTTATGCATTTCTGATAGTCGTCACCATCGTCACTTACCGTGTCAAAAATGAGGAGATATTTCCCGATCTGAAAGCCATCATTATCGAGATGGCCCAGGTGCTGGCCCTGATACTGGCAGTGGGATTTCTGCTCATAATTTTTCGCCTGGCATCCGGTCTATTGGATCCGGCAAGCCGGGGGCCGGCGATGCTTCTGATAAACGGACCTTTTAGTATCGGTTTCTGGGGGTTTGAGGTCGGGCTTATGAGCGTGCTCCCGATCTATATCTTCATCTGGGCGGCAGAGAAAAAAAGTCTCAACGGCGTGTTGACGGGCGCAATTATGGTCCTGATCGGAACTTTTATAATGCGATACAATTTTGTGGTTGCCGGGCAGGTATATCCCAATATCCCGCAAGGCCTGCCATCCTATTGGCCGACAATAATGGAAGTATTTATAATCGGTGGGGTTATCGCCGCCTTTTTGCTGGTTTATACTCTGGGGGATCTGTTTTTGTCATTGAAGGAAGAGCAGTCCCACCATGTGATTTAACAAAAAACCCCCGGCTCTTGATTCCGGTACCTGGAAAGGAGGGGTATGATGAAAACTGGTCTTGGTTTCAAAATTACATTGGTACTATTGTTGGCAATCGCTCTGACTAACTGCGGCCCCGGTTCTGAAGAAATTAAATTAGACATCGAAGAAATATTATCCAAACCAAAGACCTATGTCGGTTCCGAGCAGTGCCAATTTTGTCACCTGGAACACTACGACTCCTGGAAAACGACCCTTCACAGCCGTACCATTCAAGATGTAACCCAAAATCAAGACGCCCTGATCGCGGAAATCGATCCCGAGACCATCCTGGCTGATCTTAAAAAACGGCAAAAAGATCTGAAGATACCGGCGGATCAGATTTATATCCCCAAAGTTGAGGAAATAAAATACACCATCGGCATGCAGTGGAAGCAGGGCTTTTTGGTTGAAAAAAACGGAAAACTCTACGTCGCTCCAGTGGAATACGAAGCCCGAACCAACCAATGGATTAACTATAATGAAGCCGACTGGGATAAGCGGCCCTGGGACAAATATTGCGGCGGGTGTCACGCCATGGGCGTGGATCTGGAAAAAAACACCTTCGTTGAACCCCGGGTCGGCTGTGAGGCCTGCCACGGCCCCGGTTCCCATCATGTGGCGTTGCCGGAAAAAGCAGTCTTCGACAAGCGCTTGACGATCGTCAATCCCTCTCAGCTGCCTGCAGCCTTTAGGACCCAGATTTGCGGCTCCTGTCACAGCCGCGGCAAGTCGACCCGGGTTGAGGGCGCCAAATGGCCGGTGGGCTATCAACCCGGCCGTGCCCTGGGACGGTATTTTGATACCAACAACTACGACCACAAGGACATTAAAAGCACCTACGCTGAAGAGTTCGCCAAAGGGCACGGCCAGCAATACATCGAATGGCTGTACTCA
>CALZJV010000292.1 GCA_945787595.1 uncultured Desulfobacterales bacterium
GGGGTATCATCATCAAATACCAAAGAAATTTTATCGCAGCAAGCTGCGGGGAACTTTACCCTAATAGAGATTAAATTGACGGAGCAAAGCCTCCGGCTCGTAGGGGTTGTAGCTCCTACGCCTCGGAGAGCGACCTCCACAAATATTCAATAGTCAATAGTCAATAGTCAATTCCGGTTTATCCGGATTAGGAGGTGATTCGACCGTGACTTCAGACCCAATTCTCATCATCGAACTCAACCACACCAATCCCAGAAAACGGGGACAAGCCTATGGCGAGGCCGCCCGGCAAAGAATTCATGCTATTCTGGACAAATACCGTGAGATCTTTCAACGCATCACCGGGGAGGCCTGGCAAACAACTCAGGGGCGAGGCGAATCTTTTATCTCCAAGGCACAGGCCTTTGCTCCGGATTTGGTGGAAGAGATCCGGGGTATTGCAGAGGGTGCCGACCGCGCGTTTCTGGACATATTTTTGCTGAATACCCGTTCCGAAATTCTGTTTAACCCTCAGATTCTGTCCCAGGAATGTACCTCCATTGCCGCCTTGCCGGAATCCACCACAAATGGAGAGACGCTGCTGGCTCAGAATTGGGACTGGTACAAAGAGGTCACAGACTGCCAGGTGATCCTAAAAATTGAGCAACGGGAGGGGATCCCTTCTTTGATTACTTTCACTGAAGCCGGGCAACTCGCCAAGATCGGAATGAACGCCGCCGGCATCGGCCTGGTGGTCAACAATCTGGTATCCGACCAGCCCCGCGCCGGCGTGCCGTGGATTTTTCTGACCCGTCGTGTTTTGGAATCTTCCCATTTTGCTCAGGCCATGGGTTATGTCTTGAACACCCCAAGGGCCCATTCGATAAACTTTCTCATAGGATATGCAGATGGTGAAGCGGTCAATCTGGAAACCTCACCCGCAGAAGAACACGTCTTGTGGCCCGAAAACGGATGGTTCGCCCACACGAACCATTATCTCAAACCGGGGAAAAATTTCCGGGACCTCAAACCGCTGCGGGATCCCTATCTATCTACCTATCTTCGCTGTCGCAGGACCCAAAAGGGCCTGGCCGCTTTAAACAGCAATATCAATGTTGCAGGTATTCGGAAAATCCTTAGCGATCATATGGATCGGCCTTTTTCCATATGTAGTCATGAAAATCCGGCGGTGGCACCCCTAGAGCAGGTTGTCACCTGCCTGTCTATCGTCATGAACCTGAGCCGCAAACAGATCCATTACACCCTGGGGAATCCCTGCCGGGGAGAGTCTCAGACGCTTGAACTGGGTTGGGAAAAGGAATAATGAATTCGGAAGGCGGCCTCCGGCCTCTCCGAGCTGTAGGCTCTATCTACGAGCGGAAGCCGTAGGGGCCATCGGGACCTACGCCCCGGCGGGAAGGCGGAACAGAAAAACAGGCTCATGGCCTAAGGCGCGGGGCAGAATAAACCGTTATCCATCAACTGTTCTCAGTATTCCGACACTATGCTCTATGCACTTTGCGTTATGCGCTAACAATCCGCATTCTGAAATCCAAAACCCAAGGTCAAAAATTTCTGTCTTCTGACATCTGTCTTCTGTTTTCTGTCTTCTGACTTCTGTCATTTGAAACAACAGACGACAAACAACTGACATTGAACATTATTGCAAAGATGAGGTAACACTATGTCCGAATCCGATATTTGTTTTATGACGGCAACAGAAATGGCTCAACGAATCCGCGCAGGGGAATTGTCCTGCCGGGAATTGATCCAGGCTCACCTGACCCGGATCGAGCGGATCAATCCGAAAGTTAATGCCATTGTCACCCAAATTCCACCCGAACAGGTGTTAGCCGCCGCCGAAGCCGCCGACGAAGCCCTGACACGCGGGGAGGTCACGGGACAATTGCACGGTCTGCCCATTGCCCACAAAGACCTGGTGCCTACCAAGGATTTGCGAACCACCTGGGGATCACCCATATTCAAAGACTTTGTACCGGATCATGACGGCTTGATCGTGCAGCGTCTAAAAAAGGCCGGGGCCATCACCATCGGCAAGACCAACACCCCGGAATTCGGCGCCGGATCCCAGACATTCAACCAGGTCTTCGGAGAAACTCTGAACCCATATGATAGCACAAAAACCTGCGGCGGCAGCAGCGGTGGTGCCGCGGTGGCCCTGGCCTGCGGGATGCTCCCGCTCGCCGACGGCAGTGATATGGGAGGTTCCCTGCGAAATCCGGGCAACTTCTGCAATATCACCGGATTCCGCACTTCACCGGGACGGGTGCCCATATGGCCCAAGCTTGTCGCGTGGTCTCCTCTATCCGTAGAGGGGCCCATGGCCCGCACGGTCAAAGATCTGGCCTTGATGTTAAGTGTCATTGCCGGCCCCCACCCTTACTCTCCCATCTCCATTGCCGAACCGGCAAGCCTGTTCACGCGCCCCCTGGATCGCAATTTTAAGGATGTGCGCATCGCCTGGAGCAAAGACCTGGGCGAACTGCCGGTAGACCCCCGCGTTACCCGGGCGCTGGAAGATCAGCGCCATGTATTCGAAGATTTAGGATGCATCGTCGAAGAAGATCAGCCGGACTTTACCGATGCCGATGAAATCTTTAAGGTGTGGCGGGCCTGGAACTTTGAGCTGGCATTCGCTGAATTATTGAAGTCCAAGCGGGCTCTTATAAAAGACTCCGTAATCTGGAATATCGAGCAGGGTCAAAAACTCACCGGACCTCAAATTGGCCGGGCAGAAGTAAAACGCACCGACCTCTACCATCGGGTGCGCGAGTTTATGCAAACCCATGAATTTCTGATATGTCCGGTCAACCAGGTGCCGCCATTTGATATAAGCCAGCACTGGGTGCAGAATATCGACGGTGTTAAGATGGATACCTACATCGACTGGATGAAAAGCTGTTATTATATCACGGTTACCGGCCTGCCCGCCATTTCCGTGCCCTGCGGGTTTACCCCGGAGGGACTGCCGGTGGGCATGCAGATTGTCGGGCGCCATATGGACGATTTCGGGGTGCTCCAGATGGCCCACGCATTTGAACAGGCCACCAAAATGTGGCAGCACCGTCCGCCGGCCCTATAGTAGGCAGTCAATAGTCAATTCACTGCCTGCTGGGATGACGAATAAAGAAATTCTGACTGACCGAATGGGATAGGGTATTTTTTTTCACAATTTTGGGTAACTTATTTCATATGTCCCATTATTTCCTCATCTTACCGGCTTATTGAAACCTGCCGCCATGGATAGTGAACTTTAGCGTGAGAGTCTGTATTCTTTCGATATCACAATAGATAATTCTGATGTACCTGGTTTGGTTTTATCGGACATACGGGTCATCCACAATGGCATGAAAACTGCACGATTTATCAGCCTTAGTATGACGGTAGTGCGCGGCATCCGGATCTCCTTTTCAATCGACTCTTAAATTCGGTCTCGGCAATGGAAACAAATGGAAACGATATCTCAGAGCATCAAATCTCACAGGACAATGGGGGCAGACGGTCCAGAGGGGATCGCCGGAGTTACTCTTACACCCTGCATATCCCGGAAAGAAGAAACGGCAAAGATCGTCGCAGCGGTTATGACCGTCGGAAATTCCCCCGACTTGGCGCCATATCACAAAAATAGACTGATTCTAAGCCCCCAATACCCTTCTTAAAAAAAAACACCTCACATAGCGATTAAAATTGAAATTTTTACTTGCCGTTGGGCACAGGGTGAAATATGCTCTAAGGACTAGAAAGCAGAGTTATTAGAAGTTGGCATCTTGCGCCTTGGCACATGACGCCAAAACATGGTTTCACCAATAGCAAAAAACTTTTAAATTTTAACCTGAGTTGAGCCATTCAAACGACATATCATCAGCGATCCGGAGAAGCCTCGAATGAGGGAAAAACAGCAAAAGATAAATAAAAAAACACTCAGGGTCCATTTTTGGGATCACATGGTTTTGATCGGAATCGGTTTGGCCCTTTTTTATACGGTTTTTGAATCAATTCTGTACATCTTTTTGTCCTATGATGTCGATTTCTTCCAACGTTTGTTAGGTCCGGATATGAGCGCAATTTGGAGCCGCGTTTCCATTTTATGTCTTTTCCTAATCTTTGGTTCCCATGCCCAGTATACCATCAATCAACGTACCGCAGCCCAGGCCGCACTTCGGGAAAGTGAAGAGAAGTTTCGTAAAATTATTGAAACTGCCCCCGACGGGTATTATGAGGTGGATAGGGACGGTAATTTTACATTTTTCAACGATTCCATGTGCAAAATTCTCGGCTATTCCCGTAATGATTTATCAGCAATGAACCAAGGCAAATTGATGGATGAGGCCAATTCGCTCAAACTTACCGATACCTTCAACAAAGTGCTTGAAACCGGAGCGCCCACCAAATCGGTGGAGTGGGTCCTTACCAACAAAGACGGTTCCAAAAGATATGTTGAATCGTCCGTATCGTTGATAAGCGACCCAATAGGTGGTCCCATCGGATTTGGTGTATTCGTACGAGATGCTACCCAGCGGCAACGTGCCGAAGCTTTATACCGCGAAAAACTGGCCGCCGAAGCCGCCAGTCAGAGCAAAAGTGAATTTCTGGCTAGCATGAGCCACGAAATTCGCACTCCGCTGAACGCCATCATTGGTCTGGTGGAACTCATGCTCAACTCTGATTTGCCACCCGACCAGAGAGAGGATCTGGACGTGGTCAAGTCGTCTGCTTATTCTTTACTTTCCATTATCAACAACATTCTGGATTTTTCCAAAATTGAAGCCGGCAAACTTGAATTCGAGCTAACACCTTTCAGCCTGCGGCATTTTTTGGATGAGTCAATGAAAATCATGGGCATCAAATCCCATGAAAAAGGCATCGAGCTGGCTTACCGGCTTTCTCCAAATGTTCCGGACCGCTTGTTGGGTGACGCTGCGCGCCTGCGCCAGGTTCTACTTAATTTGATTGACAATGCCATCAAATTTACACCTAAGGGGGAAGTGATTGTCTATGTAGCAACCCAGTCTCAAACGCAAAACGAAGTATTTCTGCACATCTCGGTGGTTGACACCGGCATCGGCATTCCCGCAGATAAACAACGCAGCATCTTTGGTGCCTATAACCAAGCCGATGTCAAAACCGTGCGTCGCTATGGGGGTACTGGATTGGGACTAGCGGTTTCGGCACAACTGGTGAATTTGATGGGCGGCCGAATCAAGATCAAAAGTCAGCCCGGCCACGGCAGCCGGTTTCGTTTCACTGCTCGTTTTATTCGACAGCAAGACAGGCAAGACCGGCAAAAAAAAAGACCGCACCCTGAGCTGGCCAGTTTAAAAGTACTGGTGGTAGACGATAACGCTTCCAGCCGTAAAATTTTTAAAGAGATTCTGAAAAATCATAAAATGAACCCCGAGCTGGCATCCGGAGCACAAGAATCCAAAGATATACTTTTAAGAGCCCAGACCGATGGAGAACCTTTCGATTTGATTTTGCTGGACTCGGATATGCCCGTAACCGATGGATTTGCCCTCGCAAACTGGATAGTCCGGCAGAATATATCTGATGCCGGGATTATCATGATGCTGACCTTTCCGCACCTCAGACGCAAACAAGAGCTCGCAGAACTGGGAATCACCACCAGTGTCCTTAAACCGGTGGGCGCTCTGAAACTGGAAATGGCAATTATGAAATTCCTGGGAATTGCAAAGCCCGAACCCAATTCAGCTGCGAAAGCACCGCAGCGAGTCATCCGGGTGCCCACCCGCTCGCTGAAAATTCTGGTGGCGGAAGACACCCCCTTCAACCAAAAGTTTATTCTGCGTCTGCTCGAACGCTGGAACCATCAAACCACGTTAGTAGAAAATGGAAACCAGGCGCTGAAAGCCTTAAATCGAGATACTTTTGATATTGTTTTGATGGATGTTCAGATGCCGGAAATGGATGGCCTAGAAGCCACTACAGCCATTCGACGAACGGAGGAAAAAACAGAAGGCCACATCCCGATTATTGCTATGACTGCCCATGTCGTTAAAGGTGATCGGGAGCGCTGCCTTGAAGCCGGAATGGATGCATATGTATCCAAACCCATTAATTCGGACAAGCTGTTCGAGGCCATTGAAAAACTGACTCACGCTGCCGGCATCACGAAATCGATGGCAGCCGCTTCTGTTACTATAAATAATACATTGCTGCTTGAGGCTTTTGATGGAGACTGGAATTTTTTTAGAGACGTCGTGCAAGTCTTTCTCGATGATTACCCCAGGCTCCTTGATAATCTTCGAAAGTCCTTTAAAGAAGGTGACTGCGATACCTTCATGCGATCGGCCC
Organism: uncultured Desulfobacterales bacterium; assembly: GCA_945787595.1. Next base: position 6,313 of record CALZJV010000292.1, read on the forward strand.
ACAGCCTGAAAGGAATGTTAAAGAATTTTAGGGTTGAAACCGCCGCAGACCTAGCCTTCGATCTTGAAAAAAAGGGTGGGGAGGCTGATTTGGAGGGAGTGCAAGCGGACATCGAAAGCCTCGCTGCTCAAATAGCTGAAGTTGATAACACGCTTCGAAATATGATAGAGCAGCAGTCTGATTGAAAAGGAAGGGAGCCCAATAAATGAAAAAAAAGATCCTCGTAGTGGATGACGATCGCGTTATGCTGAAATTTGTCAACAAATTATTAACGCGTGAAGGACATGAAGTCTTGACGGCCGAGGACGGTTTTGCCGCGTTAAACCTGCTTTCTACTTTCAGTCCCGACATTATTTTTTTTGACCTCATTATGCCCAAAATTGACGGGAACAAGCTGATCCAGATTGTCCGCAGTATGCCGGATCTCAAAGATTGCTATCTGGTCATCGTCTCCGCTGCGGTGGCTGAAATTGATTTCGATTTCCAGGAGACCGGAGCGGATTCCTACATCGCCAAGGGCCCTTTCAGTTCAATGGCGAATCACATCAGGGAAGCTATTGAAGCATCGGATGCTCCGCGGGATCGGGAGGATCCGAAACCCATTCGCGGACTTGACAGCATATATGCCCGTCAGTTGACCAAGGAATTGCTTTCACGCAATCGCCACCTTGAAACAATATTAGAAAGCATGGCTGAAGGAATCCTGGAAGTTTATACCAACAAGGTCGTCTATGCCAATGGTGTTGCAGTATCACTGCTCGCATTACCTCCGGAAAAAATTCTGGCTGCCTATCCACCGGATCTGTTTGACAAGAACACGGGACGGCGGCTGGATACAATTTTGCATACCGGTATGGACCAATCGGCCACAATTGGGGAAAAATCACCGGTTGAATTAAATGGCAGGCAAATTACCATGAAAGTTCTGCCGGTAACCGGAGAACCAGCCACGGTCATCCTCATGATTACGGATGTGACCGAGCGCAAGCGCCTGGAAATGCAATTGCAACATGTCCAGAAGATGGAGGCCATCGGCACGATTGCGGCCGGGGTCGCCCATAATTTCAGGAATACCTTGACTGAAATTCTGGTGAACAGCCAGCTTATTCAGATGAGCTATAAGGATGAGTCCGGCTTGCACGAAGTGGCCGGGCGAATCAACACCTCCGTGAGAAGAGGATCCCGTCTGGTCGACGGGTTGCTTCAATTTTCGCGCAAACAGATTAAGGAAGAATTTGAAATTATCGACCTGTCAGATGTGATCAATGAACTTTGCCAGATCATTCGAAAATCATTTGACCAGAAAATAGACATTCAAACCGACCTCCCCGCAAAGCTTCCGATCATGGGCGACGCGACCAGTCTCAGCCAGGC
>CALZJV010000293.1 GCA_945787595.1 uncultured Desulfobacterales bacterium
CTTCCCATTCAAGTCGCAATCCAGCTTGATTTATGCTTTGCACATGTTCGAGCCACACATCGTAGAGCCAGACTTCATTTCCGCCTTCGGCCAGCAGGGCGCCAAAAAGGCTGCCCATGGCACCTGCGCCCACAACCGCAATTTTCATTGGTCCCCCTAACGGAATGACGATTGACGAATGAAGAATGACGAATGGTGGTATTCGCTTCGCTCATTCCTTTTTTAATGATTTTTATAAATGACCCATGCGCTTGCGGCGGTGAATTTCATTATCAAAAACAAACTTCATATTCCTTATAGGCTCCGTCTTGTCTTCGTGGCTGATATTCAATCGACAGAATTCCTTAATTCGTCATTCGTCAATCGTCATTCGTCATTCCTTATTCGTCGTTCATCATTCGTCATTCCTCAGTCATTCCTCATTCGTCATTCGACATTCGACATTCCTTGGCCCTGGTTTAGCCAACAGGCCACATAATGACCGTCGGCAGCTTCGGCCAGAGGCGGTTTTAGTTGTGAACATCGGTCAAACCTATTGGGACACCTGGGATGGAAGGCGCAACCCGGTGGCGGATCGATGGGGCTGGGGACATCACCTTCTATGAAAAAGGGTTCCGTCTTACGGTGCGGATCCGGCAAGGGTATGGCCTGCAGCAATGCGCGGGTATAAGGATGGCGCGGAGAAATGCAGAAGTCCTCGGTGGTGGCCAGCTCGACAACCCTGCCCAGATACATCACTGCAATCCGGTCACAGATATGCTCGACGACGCTCAAATCATGAGAAATAAAAACATAGGAAAGGTTGAATTCTTCTTTCAGGTCATCCAATAAATTAATAACCTGGGCCTGAATAGAGACGTCAAGCGCGCTGACCGGTTCATCGGCCACGATTAACTCGGGGCGCACGCATAAGGAACGCGCAATGCCGATCCTCTGCCGCTGGCCGCCCGAAAATTCGTGAGGATATTTGTTCAGATCAGCCTTGCGAAGTCCCACTTTTTCCAAAAGCTCCGCCGCTGCTTCCCGGCGCTGATAACGTGTCAATGACTGGATGGCCCGCAATGGCTCGGTGACGATAGCATCGATTTTCATGCGCGGATCAAGGCTGGAATAAGGGTCCTGGAAAATGATTTGTATCCGTCGTCGTAAGGGCATCAATTCAGCGGCATTTAAGGATGCGATATTTTGCCCATCAAATTCAATGATACCGCTAGTGGGTTCGATCAAACGAAGAATCAATCTGCCGAGAGTCGTTTTGCCGCAGCCGGATTCTCCCACCAGTCCGAAACTTTCACCGCGTGAAACAGAGAATGAAACACCGTCAACAGCTTTAATCCATCCTTTGGGCTTGGACAGGATGCCGCTCCCCAGGGGGAAGTGTTTGACCAGATCGACAATGTTCAACAAGGCAATGTCAGACATTGTCCCTCCTGCGTTCAGGGTGTTCTTTCAGCCAGCACCTGGCCCTATGATCTTCCTGTACCCGCCACAAGTCCGGTTGTCGCTCCCGGCAAAGATCAAAGGCGTGCGGACAACGATCGGCGAATTTACAGCCAACGATAATATCCGTCAGTGGCGGCACGGTTCCCGGTATCTCGCTAAGTCTTCTGATCCGGTTTTTGAAACGGCCGCCGGCCTGGGGTATCGATTTGAGAAGCCCCTGGGTGTAAGGATGAAAGGGCCGGTCAAATATATCAGCGACACTCGCCGCTTCGACAATCTGACCGGCATACATCACCACCACCCTGGCAGCCATCTGAGCGACAACCCCCAGATCGTGGGTGATTAGCAGCAGGGACATCGCCAATTCATCTTTCAGCCGGTTCATCAACGATAGGATTTGGGCTTGAATCGTGACATCCAGCGCGGTGGTGGGTTCGTCGGCAATCAATAGTTTAGGACCGCAAACCATCGCCATGGCGATCATCACCCGCTGACGCATTCCGCCGGACAGCTGATGCGGGTAATCATTCAGCCGCTTTGCGGCAGCCGGTATCTTGACATAGTCCAACCAGTTGGCAGCCTTTTCAAAGGCCTCGGCTTTACTCAGACCCTGGTGGATCATCAATGGTTCGGCGACCTGACGGCCAATGGGCAGTACCGGGTTGAGCGAGGTCATCGGTTCCTGAAATATCATCGAAATTTGCCGGCCACGAATTTTTCGCAGACTTTCGAAGTCAAGATCCAGCAGATCTTGACGGCTAAACATGATTTTTCCGGATTCAATGCGGCCCGGTGGCGAAGGGATCAATCCCAGGATGCTCAGGGAGGTGACACTTTTACCGCAACCCGATTCACCCACCAGACCGACGGTCTCTCCGGCAGCCAGATAGAAACTGATACCATCCACCGCCCGGGCAACACCTTCGGGGGTATCGAAATGGACGGATAGGTCTGTAATATTCAGCAGTTTGTCATCCATCATTCGTCATTATTAGGCGCTTAGCGGCTCCTTATCGATAATTTGTTGTCGATGTTGAACAATTTTTTGCATTATATTGCTATAAATGAACTAAAATTCAAAATGACTAAAATGATCTAAAATTGTGGAATGCTATCATTTAAAATAGACAGAATGCATTAACTTTAGGCATTTTAGACAATTCAGTCATTGGTCTGTCAGGAGTCGAATTGACCACCGTCCCACAGGGGCCACTTTTTCAAGGCGCAGTCTAGGTAAAAGCATAGGCGCTTAGCTGGATTTTTCTGACAACATGTTGTAAGGAAATGAAGGTCTCAGGTGTCAGCGTTCAGGTTTCAGGATTTAGCAGCTCGCCTTCCTGACACCCGAAACCTGACACCTGAAACCTATACTATTTGCTTATTAGCACAACTGCTGCGCCAACCGGCGCCACTTCTTAAAAGCACGGTCTTTGAAGAAACCTAGTTCGTTATTCAAATTCCTAACCCTGACAAGCCGGAATTGAAGATTGAAGATTGAAGATTTATGGATATCGCTTCGCTCTGTCTTTTTTAAATTGGATAGAATGCCTAAAATTAATGTATTCAATCGATTTTATTAAATTAGAAACTCAAAGTAAGTTGTCGATTCATAATTCTGGGTTTCTGATTTCCCCTACTGAAAACAAGGACTGTATACAAAAAGACAGAGCGAAGCGATACCATAATTTTAGTCACTTTAGGCATTTTAGCTCATTTTAGGCACTTTCCGTTTTATCAGGCCATAAATAGTGGAGCGCGGCCAGTGCATAAATCTTAGCGGTCTCGATAAGCTGGTCCAGGTCAACCCACTCGTCCACCTGATGGGGCACCTGGCGGTCACCGGCTCCCATGGTCACGATGGGAATGCGCTTTAACGCCCATAAAAAGGTCCCGTCGGTGGCACCGGGAACGCCGGCATAGATGGGTTCCATTCCACTTATCTTTCGGGTTGCCCAGTCGGCCGCAACGACCACCGGATCATTACGATCCGTCAAGGTACAGGGCCGGTCGGTGAGAATTTCCACCGCAACTTTAAGATCATGATTTCGATCCAGATTTAGTATCCGGTCGTATTTTTCATATTCCGTGCGAGTTTGACTTTCAATTTTTTTGGCCAGGACGTTTAATTTAGACTGGATGTCCGGATGGGATTGAGCCGGTATCGTTCGGATATCGACCAGCACTCGGGCTTCTCCACTGGGCCAACCCAGATGCTCATCCCGGCCCGATTGTTCAACAGCGTCCAGTTCCAGGTCATGCAGATCGTTTATCAATTTCGCCACTGCCGGGGCGGTGTTCAGACCGGACAGCGGAATGGCACCATGGCTCATACGGCCGGCGATGGCAAACTGCGCCCTCAAAGCGCCCTTCTGGGTGGTGCAGATCAAACCATCCTGGGGCTCACATATAACTGCCCCGGTTATCGCGTCGGCATGTCCCCGATCGATAAAATTCCTGACCCCCAGCATTTGATCCTCTTCGTCGCACAGGACGCCCCCGATGATGGTTCCGCCAAGTTTGACACCGGATCGTTTCAAGGCCGTCATGGCCATCAGCATGGCCGCCAGGTTGCCTTTGGTGTCGCTGGTTCCGCGACCGTACATGCGTCGTCCAGCAATTTCGGCACCGAAGGGATCATAGCGCCAGGCGGATACATCACCCGGAGTCACCACATCGGTATGTCCTTCAAACATAAGGGTTCGCTTACCAGGGCCGGCGAGCCATCTGACAATCACATTCGGTCTGCCGGCAGCGACTTCCTCCTGCTGCACTTCAAATCCCTGCCTGTCTGCCCAGCGCGACACATGATCCGCTGCGACCTGCTCGCTGGTTCCGACAGCCGGATCCCAAACCGAGTTGATTTTCACCAGCTCGGCAGTGAGTTCAATCAATTCATCGGAATTAATAAACTTTAATACTTTATTGATGACATCTTGAGATGGTACCATATATCCTCACTGCAAATTCGAAATTCGAAATCCTTTTTTTTCCAACTTCCGAATTCCGAATTCCGAATTCTTCTATATGCCCTATGCCCTTTGCCGCTTTAACCCCGTACCCGTGACCCGCAAGAAGAAACCCGTAACTCACAACACGCAATCCGTAACTCGCCTCGCAACCAGCAACCCGCAACTCGCAACCCGCAGCCCGCAACGCGTTATCTCGCCCTCACCAACTTGGGATCCAAGGTATCCCGCAGCCCATCTCCCAACAAATTGAATCCAAGCACTGCCCAGGCGATGGCGCAGCCTGGAAAAATAGCAATCCAAGGTGAAAGGTTCATATAGGTCTGGGCTTCGTTCAACATCCGCCCCCAGGACGCATGTGGCGGTTGGACGCCCAGTCCCAGATAGCTGAGTCCGGCCTCGGCTAAAACAGCGACTGCAAATTGGATGGTCCCCTGAATGAGCAAGGGCGAAAGAATATTCGGCAGTACGTGCCGGTGTGTGATGGCCCATTCTCTGACACCACTGGCCCGGGCGGCAGCGATAAATTCCCGTTCCCAGATGGGTATGGATACCGCCCGGGTCAGGCGTGCAAAGATTGGTATATAGAAAATGCCGATGGCCAGCATAGCGTTGACCACAGACGGCCCGAGAATGGAGGTGATTAAAATGGCGGACAGTACGGCCGGAAACCCGAATAAAAGATCGCAAAATCGCATAATGGTTTCATCCACCCATTTGCCGTAATAGGCAGATGCTAAACCCAGAATCACACCGACACTCAACCCGATGGCCACCGTCACTAGTCCAACAATGATCGAGTTCACCGCGCCTACCATTACCCGCGAAAGCATATCCCGGCCGTAATGATCTGTTCCCAGCGGATGGATCAAGGAAGGGGCCTGGAGACGGGCGCGCGCATTCATTCTGTTGCTGTCATAGGGAGTCCAAAAAAGGCTAATGAGCGCGGCGATGATGACGATCGAAGTCATAACGAATCCGACGATAAAATTTTTATTGCTAAAAAAGCGTTTCATTGTGCCAATTCGAATCTGGGGGGAGTAAAGTTTCGCCTCAGAAAGACTAATTTATCGATATCTTTTGTGTGACATTTTTTCCAGAGACGGCGCTCATATGAAGCTACATTGCCAAAGTTTATGTTTCGATCAAACTGGCTGCCGCGGCGCCAGCGGTTGGACTGACACCTGAAACCCGAAACCTGAAACCATATAGCTAGTCCAAACGTATCCTGGGATCCAGCGCGGCATAGGTCAGATCCACAATGAAATTTACTACGACAACCGCTGCCGCCATAAACAGAACAATATCTCTGACGACCGGTAAGTCACGCTGGCCGATGGCATTGAACACCAGCCTTCCCAATCCCGGCAGGAAATAGACGTTTTCGATAATGATCGCCCCCGCCAGAAGCTGACCCAGTTGAAGACCCATAATGGTCAAGACCGGGACCATGGCATTGCGCAGCGCATGTACGTAAACGACCGTCCGCTCCTTGAGGCCCTTAGCTCGAGCCGTGCGTACGTAGTCTTCGCGCAGAACTTCCAGCATGGAGGAGCGCGTTAGCCGAGTCAGGATGGAAGCTCGAATGACCCCCAGGGCGAAAGCCGGCAGAAGCAGCGCCTTGAGTGACCCCCAGAAATCGTTGTTCCAGCCTGGGAAGCCGCCCGCCGAAAACCAGCCCAGCTGAACCGAGAACAGCAGAGTCAGCAGGATCCCCAACCAGAATTCCGGTGTCGCCAGCCCGAGCTGAGTGCCAAACATGACCGTCACATCGCCGATCCGGTTCTGATGTCTGGCGGCGTATATGCCCAGGGGCAGAGAAATTATGAGGGCGAACAGCATCGCGATCAACGCCATCGGACCAGTCACCGCCAGACTGCCCAGAATCAATTCAAACACAGGCATCTTGTAATGTATGGATTGTTGACTGCGGCCGAGCAGGAGGTTTCCGATCCAGTCTGTGTATTGGCCCATGAAAGATTTGTCCAGACCGAGTTCGATGCGCAGATTCGCCAGCACCTCGGGGGTGGCGTTGATCCCGAGTATAATCTGGGCAGGATCGCCAGGCAGGACGAAGAGAACCGAGAATACCGTAATGGAAACCAGAAACAGGAGCAGAACCAGAGTGATCAGCTTTTTTAAAAGATAGCGTGGCATAGGATAGTAAGCGGGTAGCCCGGCCTGGCAGGCTGCCCGTTCGTTTTAATACTATTAATATTAAAACCAGGTCATCTTTATTTCCTGGATTTTGCACGAGTCGGAGGCTTTCATAGGCAAGGCGTCTAAGGGTGAAGTCGTAGTTTTTTACTTCGAACCCTTAGCAACGCAGCATATGAATGCCTCCGGCTCGCCCGACCTGTTGGGTCGTAGCTCGAAGAGCGAAGCCCAAAGGGTGAAAATTAATGAGATAAAATCGACCGTCATCCTTTTTACCTGTTAAGTATTTTTCTTTACTTCTCAAATTACCACAATCTGTTGTTATTAAATATTATTCAACTTCTCATTAATTTTCATGCAAGATTCAGGTAACAAATCGATGTCACAGGTTCCAAAGCAACATCAAAGTGAAAAATACACAGACGTTCTATCAGCTTCTCAATTTTCAAACTGCTGATATGATACCCGCACTTTTTTAATAGCCCCAGTTATTTGAGATTTGCTTATGTAATCCATCAAAATGTCTAATTGGTTATTAATCTACAATTCAGTCGAAGCTTGGATTTCGTATGGCTAATATACAATCTCGGAAAGTCACTTGGACGGTGGAATTTTGCATCTGAGATATGAAAACGATATCCCAATGATCAATAGATACAGCAGGGCAATAGTACGTTGGAGTAACATGCAATTTTAGGTCTTAAAAATATTTTGGTTTGCCAGATGATATATGCAGTAACCGGAACCAATCCAACCACAATCTTGTGGCGTCAAAAATACGCTATCTCATTTATCTTAATGGAATTACCGAAAACGTGCATATCATCAATTTTTCAAGTTGGACTCACAATAATAGCCTGGTGCCACCCAGCCGTTAAGCCTTGGCCCATATTTTTGTGAATACATTATGTTGATGACAAAAAATGGATGGAATTAGAATGAAGGGGACCCGATAAAGGGTGCCCCCTCGTGGTCATTCTTCGCGCCGATGCATCAGCCCCCGGAAGTATCTGCGGGCTGCTCCTGCTCGAACGTTTTCTGCTCCGGTATTAGGTCCTTGGCCCCCGTTCCGGGCATGATCTCAAAGCCCAGATCAAAGTGCACCAGAATGGTTTTGAGTTGCTCATAAACTTGCTGGTTGCCCTGGACCTTGGCCTTGCCGGCGGAGATCTGCTCATCGAAGCTGACCGCACCCATCATCGTCTTTTCCAGATCTTCTCGATCGATGGTGATGGTCAAGTCGGCATCGTCCGCCTGGAAGCCCTCAATGTTGGTCAGGGTGGCGTTGCTCAGCTCCACCACGAACTTTTCGTTGTTATCCGGCGTGACCAGGTTGATCTTAAACTGCTTGCCTTCGGCCTTTTTGCTGTCCAGGCGAATGCCCAGGAAGTCCAACCAGAGTTCGGTGGTCATGGCGCGTATCATATCCGGTCCTCCGGTCTTTGGTGAGGCACCCTCAGGAATCCCGGCTCGGAGCTCGAGGGCGGCCGCCAAAAAGCTGTTGCGCACGCTAGGACTCTCCTGCTGGTAACCGATCTGCTCGAACACATCGGCAAAAAGGTCTTTGGCCTCCTGATTTTGTGGCTCGGCATACACCAATTTGTTTAAAATTTCCTGGGCATAGCGGTATTTCCCCTGGTCGTAGAGTTCCCGGCCCTTGGCGATGATCTTGCTCGCGCCCCCCATCATTTCCACGTAAAGCGGGGCCGAGTCTTCCGGCGACAGCGGGATCAGGGTGGTCGGGTTGCCGTCCCAGTATCCCAGGTAGCGGTTGATCACCGCGCGACTGTTATGTTCCACCGAGCCGTGGTAGCTGCGCGCCGCCCACTGCTGCTGAAGGCTCTTTGGCACCTCATAAACATTATGCACCTGGTTTATCGTCATACCCTGATTCGCCAGGTGCAGCACGCCGTTGTTTAGATGCGCATAGGTGTCCCGCTGGGCTCGCATAACTTCCTGGATGCGGTCGTTGCCCCAGCGCGGCCAACTGTGAGAGGCAAACATGACCTCGGCCTGCTGACCGTATCTGTAAAGCGCCACGTTGATCTGCTTGGACCATTCCAGGGCATCGCGCACCAGCGCGCCCCGGAGGGTGTAAATGTTGTGGATTGTCGCCACGATGTTCTCGGCCGCCCAGAAAGCCTTGAAATCGGGAAACCAGGTGTTCATCTCCGCCGGCGCCTCGGTGCCGGGTGTGTTCTGGAACTCCATGCGGACGCCGTCGACAGTGAACGTCTCGAAATCCTTTTCGATGATGACGTTCGGTGGAATGAGGCCTAGGTTTCCCGCAGCCGTGTTTTTACCGATCGACTGGTCGACATGTCCAAAGGGACTGCGCGGCAGCAATACGCCGTATTGGAAAAACAATCGGCGGCTCATCGCATTGCCGGCATAGACGTTCTCCGATACCGCATGGTCCATAAAGCCAACCGGAGCGATGATCTTGACCTTACCACTTCTAACGTCGGCTTCGTCCACCACCCCTCGTACACCGCCGAAGTGATCGGCATGGGAGTGGGAGTAGACCACCGCCACCACCGGGCGCTCACCGAGTTTCTCGTTGATGAAGTCGAGCGCCGCTTTGGCGGTCTCTTTCGCGGTCAGCGGATCGAAGACGATCCAGCCGGTTTTACCTTTGATAAAGCTGATGTTGGCCAGATCGAATCCACGCACCTGGTAGATCCCGGGGATCACCTCATACAGTCCATAGTTCATGTTCAGGATGGCCTGCCGCTGCAGCGATGGATGGATACTGTCAAAATCCTTGCCCTGCAGCAGCCACTCGTAACTGCCCATATCCCAGGCGACATGACCTGCTTCGGCCTTGATCTGTTTGTAATCGGGGGCTGCAATAAACCCCTTTTTTTGTTCCTCGAAATCCCGCTTGTCGTCCAAAGGCAGGGATTTCCGCCACTTATTCTGCAATTCTACGGTAAATTTGGACGGCATCTTTCCCTTGGGGTGGAAATGCTTTCCTTCCATTGCGCCGGGGTCGGTCACGGCACCTCCACCACCTGCGGCAAAAGCCATACAGCCGAACCCGCTGAAAATCGCAATAGTCACTGTCACTGCGAGCATTTTTGTGATGTTCATTTCTTCCTCCTATTATTCTTTTGACGAATCCGAAAATTTTGTCATATATGGGTTTTGCGAAAAATATTTTCAGAACTTAAGGATTTTATATTATTTTTCAAGGATAGAAAGATCTTAATATTGAAAATCAGGGGAGGTGGCGTCTCTTTCTAACGTACTTGCTTTGGTGTTCGATTCCTCGGATTGTATGATGCGCGCACAAATTTTAATTTTTTTTTGAGGAACGAAATTGTAGGTTAGCGTGCCTGATGGCGAAATCTGGAAGGGCTGAAAATTTATTAAATGTGCTGGCGGAATATGTAATTTTAGAATTTTGTAGATTTGGCTAAATATGCTGTGTAGATTTGGCTAAATATGCTGAAATTTCGCTAGTGGAAAATTTGGGATATCACAATAGAGAACCAAATATCAGCTGATTTCATGTATATTGAGAATAACCAGGCTCGGGCAAGGTTGTGATATCCAAAGAATCGGAACAAATTTTAGTGCAATATGGGACCCGGATTCCGCCATGATCCAAACTCGGCTAAAAATACATGTTTCAAATGGATATCACAAGCGACTTTATAAGATGGTCTGTTAAAGTCCGATACGGATGTCCCGGCCCCAAAAATCAATCCTTAAATTAAAGTGCCGGTCGACCCCGATAATTTTCCGAAAATTATATTTAGGATTATCTTGACTTGGTAGCCGGTTTTTATGATATCAGTAATTTTGCTACGGTGGTGATACCATCTACGTATCTGGAATCTGGCGATTTTGCATGTATTTCAATATATCTGTATTGCGACACCAAACCGCGTATTTTAAATAATGAGTGAAGATCACTGCTGTCCGGTTAAAATTTATTGAGTGCCATTTAACTTATCGAAACATATTGATATATTGACAAAATTGAAAGGGATCGATTTGAATTTGCCCTAAATTTGGTTTTGTGGTCTTTTCGCAGTAAAAAATGCGAAAGGAGCTTCATCGTGAACCAAGGGCAAACCGTATTTTCTCAGATTATCGATTTTCTACCGCAGAAAAAATTTCGTCAATGTGTCAATCGCTATAACGGTAATTACCGAGTACGTTCTTTTAAATGCTACAATCAGCTTTTATGCATGGCGTTTGCGCAACTGACTTACCGTGAAAGTTTGCGAGATATTGAGTGCTGTCTGCGAGCAATGCGTGAGAAGCTTTACCATATGGGAATAGGAGGTAAGGTTTCTCGCAGTACTCTAGCCGATGCCAACGAAGTTCGAGATTGGCGGATCTACAGCGATTTTGCTCAAATATTAATTCATGAGGCTCGCCAGCTTTATACCGAAGATGATTTCGGCCTTGAGTTGAAGGATACCGTTTATGCTTTGGATTCATCGACGATTGATCTGTGCCTTTCACTTTTCCCCTGGGCTCGATTTCGCAAAACCAAGGCAGCCGTAAAATTACATACGCTATTGGACTTGCGCGGCGATATCCCAACTTTCATTTGGATCACTGACGGTAAA
>CALZJV010000294.1 GCA_945787595.1 uncultured Desulfobacterales bacterium
AGACGGTTTACCAGGCTTGCCGGAAAATGGTGGATAGCAAAATCGGCGCAATTCTGGTTAAGAAAGACGACGAATTTGTGGGAATCTGGTCGGAACGCGATCTTTTACGCAACATCACTTCCGAAGGATTTGATCCTAAAAGCGCAAAAGTCGGCGACTATATGACCTCCCCGCTTCGCACCGCAAGCCACAGTACCCGCATCTACAAGCTGGAAGAAATGTTTCTGGGATTGTTTCTGAGACACATACTTATCGAAAAAGATGGTGAGTACATCGGCATGCTTTCAATCGGCGATGTACTTAGAGCCGGCCTGCTTGAAAAAGACCGGCAATTCAAGGAAATAAATGATTTTGTCAGCTGGGATTATTACCAAAACTGGAAAGCGGGGAGGAGGAAGAAAAGATGAGTTCATCTAGGAGTTTTGGTATTTCGCATTATGCGGGGACCTAATTCATTATGATCCAAAATAACCGATTTGAGCTGAAACAAACTCCTGAGCATATATTCGTCGGTTTTAGCACTGAACACTCTGTCCTCAGCTCTGCTGTTTTTAACGGAGGTGCATGTGCCGCTTCAAATATTTTAATTATGAAAGTGGCGGAAAATTTCGAGGACACGAAGCAACTATTTGAAAATCCAGAAAATACTCTTGCAGAATATAGCAGAAAGCTTCAACTCAGCGGGACAACCGTCGGTATGATGACATCCGCATCTATGGATTCCTTCCGGCGGGTCTCCCGATCATCACAAGGCGTCGAAATAACAGCCATGGTCACGGCCGGGATTTCAAATGCCCGCTGCGCAGGCGATAGAGCCGATTGGCGTAAATTTCAGATAGATACCAATCCATCCGGAACCATCAACATTATCATTTTAACAAATGCAACGATGTCCCATGCGGCCATGGTAGAATCAGTGATGCTAACCACTGAAGCAAAAACCGTCGCAATGCGTAAACTCGGCGTAAAAAGCCCGGTTTCTGGGACCATCGCAACCGGAACGGGTACCGATGCGATTGCGGTTGCCAACGGATTTGGCTCCGAGACTATCCGCTACAGTGGAAAGCACGTACTTTTCGGTGAGATGCTTGCATCAGTTGTAATCGACGCCATCACAGAATCATTAAACGATAGGGTCTAAATATCGATCGCAACATTAGGATAATTTTGGTGGCAGACTCGTTTAGAAGTTATCGGACACCTTTCTCATTCAAAAAAGGACCGTACACTTTATCAGTTTCCAAAATATGTTTCCCCAGCCATTCTTTTAAAAAGTTTGTAATCTGAAGGGGGCTGGATATTTCACCCGAAACGAACTTCTGGTTCAGAATCAGCACATGTTCTTTCATTTTTTCATGTTTCTTTTTGTGTTCTTCAAAATCTGGAAACTTGTATAATGCCAGGAGGCTCTCTTCAGTCACAAAATGAGTTTTGGTGTACTCAAAAAGATCTTTTAAAACCGCCCCCAATGTTTCTTTTCCCTTACCGGCCTTCATTGATTCATATAGGTCGTTTAGAAGGCCAACTATTTTTTTATGTTGTTCATCAACTTTTTTTATTCCGACGCTGTAACAATCTTTCCATTGAAATAGGTCCATGAATCCTCCTCTAAATTTTGATATAAGGTTGGTTAATCTTATTTCTTATATCGACCGGTAGGCGGGATTCATTAGCACATATTTTTCTATTATATTGACGCGCTGGCCGATTTTGGAGGTTTTGTGGGAGGTGTCAGCAATTCCCGCAAACTGGGGGATGGATGCAGTTAGTTGATCTTCTTCGTTACCGTTGGCTTCCTCGGTATTTTTTTTCGTTATTTCTGTCCGGGCTTCTGCCTCAATCTGAGACGCTTGGGCGGCAACCGAACGATCCTGGGCAGAAGGCTGAGACGGTGACAGTGCAGCCTTTTTTACCTGCTGCATCTTCCGGATGGTGTCTTCGGGGTTTCTTTCGCGGGATGTATCAATTTTGACTTCACCACCTACCGCGTACATCCGGCCATCAGATCCTCGCTGGTATTGATAAGTTGCTCCGCCCTGCACAATGCCTGCGCCCGCTGACATATGGGCATTTTCGTGTGTCTTTACTTCCTGATCTCGTTTCTTGAGTTTTTCCACTTCTTGTTTTTGCTCGGGACTGAGCGCTTCCGCGTCGAGGTTTGGGGAGGGCTGTTTCGCTGAAGTCTTGAGTCGATCACGGCCTTCTTTGGAAATCTGAACCGTGTCGGCAGATGGAAAACTATGGTTTTCTTTTGTCTGCCCCTGTCCGGCTCTTTGGGAGGCGCTTGGGGCGGAATGGTAAATCGTCAATTTTAGGCTGTCAATGCTATTAATCATTATCGATTCTGATCAGGATTTGAATTAGAAAATGATATCGCGTTCTCTATCGGAATTTCTATCGGAATTTCTATCGGGAAACTTTAGAAAAAAATTATAAATTAATAGGGGCTTCCGGTCAGTTGGTGCCCGCGGTCATAGATGCCTGCGCAAGACGGAAAATCCCCGGTGTAATGATTCAATCAGCCGGATTTTCAGAAACCGGCGACCATGACAAGGCAATTCAAGATGAAGTAAAACGATCTTATCGAATACCTGATTCAAGATTCGGCATCAACCCAAAAAACAAAAGCCATCCCGATCAAAGGTCGGGATGGCTTCTGCCTGACATAACCTTACACAAGTCGCCGCGCGGGCCATAGTAACTTTCTCAAAATTGAATTGCTTGATATCGAGTTCAGCTGACACTGTCAAGTTAATTTTCAGGTATGAACAAAAGAGGTTTTTTGTCTGCGGGTGTCTGCGATTAATATATTTGCTGGTTTGAAGTATTACTTTGCATCTTGACACGAAATCTCCTGTGCGCTATTCCGTTGGTATATATACTCAGCAATTCTTAATCGTTCAGACACGAAGGCACAAAAAAAGGAAAATCTAGGTCAAGCGGTTCAGGGTTCAACGTTCCGGGTTGAAAAAAATCCAGACAGTTCATATCAAAGCGATCGTGTCTACATCTGGTTATAAATCCGTTTCACTCGGTGGAGCATGACGAGCATTCCGGATTATGATTCAGATTGGGAGCAGTATCCAGCGGTAATAACCTTTGTGGCTTAGTGCTTCGATTCGCAATTACAGTCACATATAATTAAAGACCCATTCAATGTAATTGCTCACTCAGCACTAAGTCCTGAGTGAGTAAGTACGTTAGCGTATTTACGAATCGATGGACTTAGTAACTTGGTAGCTGAACCATTACTTACACCCGAATAAAAGGAGTGAAACATGGCCGTGGATCAGAAAAAGCTTGTCAATGTGTTTGACTATGAGGCTGCAGCCCGCGAGACCTTGTCGAAAATCGCCTATGACTATTATAGAAGTGGTGCTAATGATGAAATTACACTGCACGAAAACCACACCGCCTACGAACGGATTAAGTTGAAGCCACGGGTGCTGAGGGATATCAGCAAACGGGATCTTACCACCAAGGTACTCGGGCAAACGGTTTCCATGCCGATTCTGGTCGCTCCGACGGCGTTTCACTCTATGGCGCATCCTGAGGGTGAAGTGGCGACAGCCCGCGCTGCCGGCAAGGCCGACACCATTATGATACTCAGTACGCTCGCCACCAAGTCGATCGAAGAAGTCATGCCGGAGGCCACCGGCCCCGTCTGGTTTCAACTCTATGTTTACAAAGATCGTGAAGCGACGCTGTCGCTGGTACAACGCGCCGAATCAGCCGGTTGCAGGGCCATTGCTCTAACCGTTGATGCTCAGATTTGGGGACGTCGCGAACGGGACATTAAAAACCGCTTCCGATTGCCGGAGGGCCTTTCTATTAAAAACCTCATGCCGGCAGGCAAAGGACAATTTCCCAAAGAACTGGCCGATTCCGGCTTGGCAGCCTATGTTTCCTGGCAGTTTGATCAAACCCTTTGCTGGAAAGATGTCGAGTGGCTTTGTTCGAAGGCCAAGGTTCCGGTGCTGCTTAAAGGCGTGCTGCATCCGGAAGATGCCAACTCGATACCGTTCCCGCCACCATCGAGGCTTTGCCCGAGATTGTTGAAGCCGTCGACGACAAAATCGAGGTGCTCGTTGATGGCGGCATTCGCCGGGGCACTGATATTGTTAAAGCGATTGCCTTAGGTGCCAAAGCGGTAGGGGTGGGAAGACCGATTATTTGGGGTTTGGCTGTCGATGGTGAGCAAGGAGCCACCAACATCCTGTCGATCCTGCGCAAAGATTTTGAGTTGGCCATGAGGTTGTGCGGCTGCACCGCCGTTGAGGAGATAAAGCAGGCGCTGGTTAGCTAGAAACCTGAATTGACCTCCATAGGCCCTTATAGAGGCTTATCTGGCAACATCTTGTAAGAAAATGAAGGTTTCAGCAATTAAAAAATTTCAAATAACAAATACTAAACAAATCACAATGACCGAAATTCAAAATCTCAAATAATTGGCTATTGATCTTATTTAAGATTTGGATATTGTAATTTGGAATTTACCTGCCCAGTTAAACGGGCGCTTTGGACTTTATGCTATACGTAGCGAATGCAAGCTTAATATCTAATAAAATCAACCTATCAGTAACAGTTTAACAGGGTAAATAAATTGGTGCTTGAAATTTGTTATTTCTGGTTTATCCGGGTTGGGGAGTCGTAAAATAATAGTTACCCCAGGCTGCCAGCAATTTCGACCTATATTTGGCTACTGCTTTTTTCTGAAATTGGACGGCTTGAGGTCGTATTTTTTTAAAAGTTCATACAAATCCGACCTGTATTTCCCCGCCAACCTGGCGGCTTGAGCCATATTTCCCTCGGTAATTTCTATGAGTTGCAGGAGGTAATTTTTCTCAAAATTTTCTTTGGCGTCCTTCAAGGGTTTTAAGTTATCAACTTCAGCCTTCAGGGCCGGCAGAATTAAGTCGTCACCGATGATGTCTTCATTACCCATGGTAATCGCACTTTCTATGGCGTTTTGCAGCTCCCTGACATTACCGGGCCAGGAGTGGAGCATTAATTTTTGCAGCGCCTTGGATGAAAACCCGGTTATTTTCTTGTTCATTTCTTTAGACAATTTATCTAAAAAATAATGAGCTAGAACCGGAATATCTCCTTTCCTCTCCCGCAACGGTGGGAGTTCAATTTCAATAACATGGATTCGGTAGAATAGATCCTCGCGAAAACTGCCCTTTGCCACCTCATCTTTTAAATTTTTATTTGAGGTCGCAATAAATCTGATATCCATTTTGATAGTGTTACTCCCCCCAACAGGAACAAACTCTTTCTCCTGCATGACACGCAATAATTTGACCTGCATGGATAGTGGCATTTCAGAGATTTCATCTAGAAAAAAGGTCCCCTCCTGGGCCTGGAAAATTAACCCCTCCTTGTTTTGAATTGCACCGGTAAATGCTCCTTTTTGATAGCCAAACAACTCACTTTCAAACAGCGTTTCAGGGATGGCCGCACAATTAATAGCGACAAATGGTTTGTCTGCTCTTGAGCTTGCCAAGTGCAAAGTTTTAGCTATCAGTTCCTTGCCGGTACCGCTTTCTCCGACTATGCAAATGGTGGAATCCGAATCGGCTGCTTTAGCCACCTGTTCAAGGACTTTTTCCATTTTATGACTTCTGCCTATGATGTTGTCAAAGCCATATCTGTCCTTAACCATTTTTTTCAGGCTTTTTATTTCCTTTGTAAGCAGTGTTTTTTCTAAACAATTTTTGGTTTGTAACAAGAGCTCATCATAGTTAAACGGCTTGGTGATGTAACTGTAGGCCCCTTTTCGCATGGCCTCCACGGCACTTTTTATGGTTCCGTAAGCAGTCAGGATAATTACAGGCATTTCCGGATTCAGTTGATGAAGGTTTTCCATCAGCTGAATGCCATTTGTGCCGTTGAGCTTAAGATCTATCAAAGCAAAATCAAACACATCTTCGTTTGCCAGCGTCAGTGCCGTTTTCGCCTTATCAGCGGTGGTGACCTGATACCCCTCTGCCTCCAGCCTCATTTTTATTACCTTGAGGATATTGATATCATCATCAACTACCAGAATTTTCCCCATTGCTCGCATCCTTTATGTCTTCATTTTGTTGCATGATTTTTTGCTTTTTTTCTTCAATCCGCAAGTCAACCCGTTTTAATTTTTCGATCTGATCCAAGAGCTGATTTATTTCTTTCTGTTGTTCATCAACCTTTTTTTCAAGGAAAACAATCAAGTCCACGTTTTTTCTTGCTTCGATCTTTTTCTGCAATTTAGATATTTCAATCTTTTGATCTTCAACAGTTTTTTGCAGTGAAACCTTTTTTTTATTTAACATACCGATTTTTTGTTCTTTTTCGATACCGTCGCTGATAAACAGAACCCATAGCTGTGCCTGATGCCTTATCCGGCTTTCGGAGAATTCGTTTATAATTTTATTAAACGATCCCAAGGATTTTTCATAATCCTGATTAGGATTTTTCGGATGGGCATAAAGCAGCCCTATTTGGAAAAGAGCTTGATCCGCTAAACTATGAGGAAAGCTATTCAACACGGTTAAGTTTTTCGCCATCGACGCTTCATATTGATGGCTAAGCATCTGGTCCATACCCTCCTCAAGAAGCTGTTGACCTTGACGCTTTTCAGAAAAATGAAGGCATCCGTAGATGACAAAAAGTAACAAACCTATACAGGCAAGGTGAAGAAAAATGTACTTCCTTTTCCAAGTTTGCTTTGTGCCCATATCTTCCCCCCATGATCAGTGATGATGTGTTTGGCGATTGCGAGGCCAAGCCCTGTTCCTCTATCTGTTTCTCTGCCACCTTCAATCCGTTTGAATTTATCAAAAATCCTTTCCAGATTTTCTTTGGGAATTCCGTATCCGGTATCTGAGACGGCGACTTCCAGAAATTGCTGGCCATAATTCCTGACATTGACGCTCAGGACCACCTTGCCCCCTTCCGCAGAAAATTTCAAGGCATTGCCGATTAAATTTTCCATCAATTGACTGATCCGCTCTGCATCTATTTTAGCGGGCGGAAGATCAGGAGGTGGTTTTAATTCCAAATCGATTTTTTTCCTTTGGGCAATGGGTGCGAGTTTCAAAAGACTTTTTTGAATTACCGGCAAAAGATCGGATTCCTCTAGCTGATAATCCATCATCTTTGATTCCATGCGTGAAAGATCCAGGATTTGACTAACTGAATCGATCAATCTTTCACACTCTTCTTCAGTGATCGTCAACAGTTCTTGTTGCTTTGCTGGAGTATCGGCATAGGTGCCCTCAATCAGCATACCGGTAGCCTCTTTAATAGCCGTTAACGGTGTGCGAAGATTGTGAGATACGTGGCTGATAAAATCTATTTTCATTTCGTCTAGTTCTTTAAGTCTCTCGCACATAAGATTAAAATCGTCAGCCAGTTCTTTAATTTCGGGCGGGGATGAAATGTCGCGTATCTTTTCAAATTTTCCCTTGGCGATGTCTCTAGTTCGTTTCTGTAAAAGTAAAATCGGCCGATTTATACTTCGGGTATTGTAGTAAGAAATTAAAACACTGATGATAATTGCCAAACCGGCTGTAACGTAAGTAATCTTCAAGGCATGGTAACTCATTTGGCTTGATTCATGAATTTTAGTATCGCGATTCGACCTAGCAGTTTTCATTATTTTTCTGAGCCGCTCGTTGATCTCATCGACAAATTTTTCTTTGCCCTCCTGATATTTTCGGCGGGGATAGTTTGGATTTTTATTTGAAGCGCTAATTTCTTCCATAAAAAGTGAAACATAGTTATGGTAGAATTGCTTTACCTCTAAAAAAACCTTGTAATCACCTTTGGTGACCAGCAGGGACTCTAATCTTTCCAAATCTTCGGTTAAATGATTCCTGAGGTCCCAGAATTTTTGGTAAAAGTCCCGGTCTTGGGAAATAAGATATTTTTTTTCAAAACCCACTTGTGAAAATAATTTATCTGATAAGCGTTCGGTGAGGTCAATGGTCATACTGTCCACCGAAGCAATTTCTTGTACGAAACGATTTAATTTATTTAGTTGTAATGTTATATAACCACCTAAAAAAACGATCAATAATATAATGGTTGCATAGCCGAAAATTAGTCGTTTTAAGATGGTTAATTTCATCTTAATTATACCGGTGGATTCCGTTATGATTTGAGGGAAGAATCGACATAATCTGTCAGAAGTTACTGAAACCTGGGTTGAGCGATTGTAATTTCCGATGTATTCGGCTTTGGGGTCCAAGACCGGATCGCCACGAACTTGAAATGGAGCACCGAGACGGTTGTGCCGCCACATACAGCTGAATATTTGCCACAGGCATTAATTTAAGTCAAGATTGTTTAGTTATCGCTTGAAACCTAAAAAAAGTTAAAGCGAGGCTGAATGATGACCATCAATTATTGCTATATTAATCATTAACTAAAAATACCCAAAAAATTTCCTTCTATCCATTCTTCGCGTCTGTCAATATCAACCGCAGCAGACTTGAAGTGTAGGAATTGTCCTATAGGCAAAAACACTAAATTTTCAGATAGTTACGTCTCTCAGCAATTTCCGGATCCATTCTGCTGTATGAATATCCCTACACAAATTCTATTTATACCCCCATTTTTTAAAAAAAAAGTTATTAAATTCAGAAGGATAGGTTTATTTTAGCCCTTTGGCACAACAGTTGCTTTTAACTAATTCAAAACTCAAGTCAAAAAAATCCAAGCTATGCAGAGAAAAAATGAAAGTATTAGTTGTCGATGATAATAAGATTATGACGACTATTATCAAAACGATTATAGAAACAAAAAACCACCGGGTCATAACCGCCAACGATGGAAATAACGGATATTTGGCCTATTTGCAATTTAAACCGGATCTTGTTTTGACAGATATTCAGATGCTTGGAAAAAATGGTTTCGAATTAATGACAAAGATCCGAACCCACAACCCCTCGATAATGACGATCTATATGACGGGTGACCCGGGCCGATTCTTGCCGCGACTAAAAGAGGAGCAAAACAAACACCAGGTCGATTTTATCCGCAAACCTTTTTCGATTGGTAGGTTGCCGCTAATGCTGTCGAGGTTGCTGCTAATGCTGTCGAAGCTTCAGGATTGAATCTGGTCGATGGCTAATAAGCTGGTGCAGGTCCGGCTTTCAAGCTGATTCAGAAAGAATAATTTGAATCGAAAAATGGAATAGGAGGTGATGCCCGATAGGGAACCGGAGACCCAATAAATTTTAATTCAGAACAAAAAGGAGGAGCTATGAAACAGCTTATTTTGATATTGAGCTTCCTTTCCTTGCTGCTTTTCGGGGCGTGGGGTTGCTCCGAAAAATCCGAACAATCTGCTGAAACCGTTGAAAAAAAAGCCACAGACACGGTCGCGATGGATCAGGCAGGTCTGATCGATACTGAGGAAGCGAAGGAAAAGGCAAAAAAAATTTTTGAAGAACTGAAAGTAACGCCCCAAGGCGAAACGGAAAAAACGAAAGGATCAGATTGAAACGCTTAACTTGCCGGTCATTCATCACTTAGGTATGCCTTACTTCCAACCGACCACGAATGACATGAGTTGTTGTTTGACCGGCAATCTCTCCTTGCCTCGCTCGAAATAATTCTTCACTTATGCACGAATTTTTCACGATTGAAAATGAAATTGCCCTACGGCCCCATCGCTTAACTTTTTTTGGTATATAGTTCCGCAGCGAAAGCACCAATAAAAAAAGGGACACAAAATGTGCCCCTCTTATTTCTATTGCCAATGGCTCATTTTACTTAGAGATCTCAAGCGATTTGATGATACCGTTGCTATCGCTCTCCGCGCTGACGAGATCCCCTTCTTTAAGCGTCTTTAAGTCCATACCTGCTTTCGGATCTGCCATAAGCGATTTCATCTCACCGGCGGCGTCCTTTACGATCATCTCGCCGGTCTCGACATTGATCGACATCACCGTTCCTGTTATTTTTTGAGTCTCGTCTGCGGATACTGTTGCCACCGCAATAAAAGAGAATACAAAAAGAGCCACTAGTGCCATTGATACAGATTTTTTTAACATTCCTACCTCCTTAAATTCCTATTGATTTTGTCTTTTTTAATTTGTTTAACTACGACCCTACACAATTAATTCTTAGTTTCACTCCTTTCTGAAGCATCACCCCCTTTTTATATGAATCGAATACCTGGCTATTTAATATTTTTCCTTGTCCCATGTGTTGGCCCTCGATTCATTGCCTTTCTGCCGATACTAATGCAAACCATATACCAGACCTATTAGTTTTGTTATCTACTTAATTTATAAGGGTTTTTAATTTCGCGACGGCGTTGGCCAGCACCCTGTGTGTATGAGATACCCTACAGTAGGAGGCAGAAAAAACTAGATTAGAAGTGTAAGTGGCCGGGGATTCAATGTTTAACAACATATAGGGATTTTCCTACACCTTGATTGTAGGATCGTACACGATCAAGCGCAGCAGGGGATATTCTATTGGTTCCCTTAATTTTCTCCTATCTTTTCTAATTGTAGAAAATGCATAGCTGGAACCAGCCGGACGGATCCTAGCGTATTATTTCAACATGGCGAATTGACCTCAACCAACTTATCCTGATGTTGAGTTTACTTTCTACGACCTCTCAACGCGATGAGGCCGATCAGGCCTATTAATATCAATAGGGCAGCTGTTGGAATTGGTTCATCGGACGGATTTACGCGGGATAGGCTGAGAGTTAATAATCGGAACAGGCCGAGATTAGAGCCACCCTCCGCTATCCCGAAGAAATTAGCGACAATCATAGCCGGGTCGGCTTGGAATTTGACCATTTCCGATCCCAAGAGGGAGCCTCCGACTATCTCCGTCCCTTTCCAATCGGCCAGGTCCAGGACGTCCATCGGTGCCAAGATTTCAAAGTCCGTTAGCGGGGCCTTGAAAAGTCCACCCCCTAAAATTTCAAAAGAGAACCTTGTAATTTCCGTGTCGCGCATTAAATCGGTCTTGTCTAGGACCACCGTAGCAGCCTGTGCACCTGATGCAAACACCAGAATCAATAGCACCCCCGCTATTGTTTCAAGCTTTCGCTTTATTTTCATCTCCCCCCCTTTTTGAATCGGATATCTGGTATTTAATATTTCTCCTTATTCCCTTGGTAGACTCCCGATTTACTGACTTTCTGCCGAAATTAATGCAAACGCTATACCAAACCCACTATTTTTGGCATCTATTTGATTTATTATGATTTTTTAACTCTGAAACACAGTTGGTATTGCTCTGTGTTTATGAGATAGCCTACAGTAGGAGACAAGAAAAAAATAGCTTAGAAGTTTAAGTAGCCGGGCATTCTATGTTGAGGAATTCTGTCCGCCTCCGGCGGATTGCGTAACAGATTGGTGCAATTCGAGCAAAAAATTTCTCAGGTTAGGATCTTTTAATTAGTGCCCGTCCATAAATCGGTTAAAATCAGTTTGGGCACTCAGTAGTGTTTCCAATCCAGAAATGCGGATTTTTGTCCAAGGTCAAGGAAATCAAGCGTGGCTACGTCGCACAATCAAACGCGCCGATTGACGCCGAGATTGGGCAAAAAGACCATTTATGGATGGAAACTAATTAGTTCGGCTTAATTGCCAATAAGTGCGTAATTGTGGTCTCCATCATCTCTTTCCAGACGGCTTTACCGGTAGAAGATTCATCTATAATATGATGGTGGAAAGTATCTTGGTTGGCCGATGCTTCTTTTTTTACGATGTAAAGCTCCCATTGATCCAATTTCTTTTCCGCTTTCAATTCTTTAAAAGCCCGTACCGGTATAAACTCATCATCCTCATCAATAAATATCAGCGTGGGGACGTTTACTCGCCGGTTCACGTGTTTTTCAAATTGCTGTAGGCCCTCAAATAGAGCATTGTAAGCAGCAATGGGGGTTCCCTTATCATTGGAGAGGTAGGAATCAGGGGTCAAACTCGGAATTACCAATCGTGAAAATGGCGATAATATGCGGGCCAAGTAATGGATGGCATGCAAATTTATGGCCGGTGCAAACAGGACCATACGATCATAATGAACTTCCTCCTGAGATGAGAACAGATCCAACCCAATTAGTCCTCCGAGGGAAAAACCGACAAAAAACAAGGGGACTTTTTTCTGGGCTGCTCTTTTTTGAACCGCGCTATATGCCAAATAGGCCTCATTCATCCACAAGGAGAATGAGACGGCTTTAAAGGCTTCCAACCGGGCTTGATCTTCCTCAATTCCGGCATGATGGGTATAGTTATCTCCATGCCCGCGAAGAGACAAACGCAGGACATCTATGCCGGATTCCGTCAGCACGGAAATAATGGCCTGCATTTTGTCAGGTCGCAAATTCAGGCCGTGAATGACCAGTGCAACCCCTTTGGCTCCTTCCCGGCCATGGTTTTTAAACCAGCGAGTTGCATAATTTTCAGATTGATTTTCTAAGATAATATTTTTGGCAGTTTGGCTGATCCCGGATGTTTGCGGGGAGATGGGTACCTGTTTTGTTTCTTTCAGGCTACGCCCCTCGACCGTATAACTCCAGGCCGTAAAAAGTACTATAGCAACAAGACCTGACAAAAAAAAGCCGCCATATTTTTGAGTTTGACGGCTAAACTGATGACTCCGCAATCGGTGACACAGCGATTGAAACGGCCTGTTGACGAGGTTGCCGCCCATTTATTTGAGGTCCTTTCGTGGTTATCCCCAATGTTAGGGTTTTTATTGTTTAATTTCCCGACTGGTTGTAGGTGTTATGTTTGTCTCCTTTCATGGTAATGTTAATACCTAATTTCGCGAAAGAAAGGGCCGGCCGGCGATTTCGTATCGGTTAAAAAAATCATTGACAAACCACGGCGAAGTGTCATCTTTACCGAACGGTAGCGATTTTATGTCACGATTGGGCAGCGACTTCTTATAAAGGATATGATGAGATGAGGATTATTAAAGGATATCATGGGGAATGGAACATGGGAAGTCCCGGTGGCTGGGATTATCAGCGCATCGCACAGCTTCTCGGAAAAATGGCCTGGAATCTCATTCTGAGAACTGTTGAAGTGGGAGTTGATGTTGATTTCGATCACCCCCAGATCAATGCAGTCCCCGGATTTGCCCGCATGCTGCTGCGGGCTCACGCCAATCGCCACGGAAGGAATCCTGTGCACGCCGTGCTTCTGGCTGAGTCGGAAACG
The DNA here is from genome assembly GCA_945787595.1 of uncultured Desulfobacterales bacterium. The sequence continues at coordinate 13,182 of CALZJV010000294.1, forward strand.
CTGGATGTGGTGCTGGAAAATAAGAACTTTGTCGATTATCTAAACACCATGGATGGTGTCAAGGCTTCCCTGGCCGGTCCCGGGCACCTGTCATTGAAAAATGGTAAAGTAACCTGCAGGGCAGATGAGGCCACGGTCATTTTTATGGACTTTAATTTGAACACCCTGATTGACATTGGTCGCAAGGAAGACATTGCACCCATTAAAGAGGCGATCCGACAGGGCATCCTGGTCAACCCCAAGGGGATGGAACCCCTGGGCGCCAAAGGCATGTTCGAAGTAATGACCGATAACAACAGAACCCCGCTGAGTGATGACACGCGACGACATACCCCCTGGACACGGCAGTTTTGCGCCCGCAGCACCACCGATCCTCATGGTGAGCCGATTCAAGATCTGGTTTCCTGGACCTATGAGCACTGGGAAGATCTGGTCCTGAAGCCCGCCCACGGGTATTCCGGGCATGGTATTTTTGTGGGATACATGAAAAAAAGCCGTGAAAAACATATTAAAACCGCCCTGGAGTCGGGCAACTATATCGTCCAACAGCTCGTTCCCTTAGGGCTGTGGTCAGAACAGAGCATCTGTCCGCTGATGGAGGAACGCACTTTGTTTTATAAAACCTGGCAGACCGATTTTCGCTGCTTTATCACCGATGAGGGGCTTCAGGGGTTTTTGGCCCGTTTCGGCGGTGTCCCCACCAATGTGGGTTCCGGCGGCGGAGTGCAGCCGCTGGCTATTCTCAAAAGCAAGATAACACCCGATGAAGCCGTGGACAAGATTAACCAGGCCTTGTTAAAACTGGGCTTCGAGGCCTTTCAACAGATTCAGGAAGAAGTCAACCGCCAGGCCATTGAAATGGGCTTCACCTATCTGCTGGGCCCGATCCTGGTCACACCTAGGCCCCGTTTGCTAACCGTTGAGCATCTCGCTGATCTTCGCCATTACGCCGATAACCTCTGGCAGGATGCGCTCAAGCTTGAAAAATTGTGGCGCCAGGAACAATTGGATGATGTCGTTCAGATTGGAGATGAAGAAAAACAACTTGCCCTAAGCCAACCCTGGCAGGGAAGTCCGGCCCTGATGGTCTCCGACGGGCTTTTCAGTTTTGGTGCGGATCTTTTGGATGAGGCGTTTTAACCAGGATAAGGCCGTGAAAAAAATCGTCATCGAACGCCCCGGCGGCTACAACCGGCTCCAGATAAGGGATTTTCCCACCCCGGCGCCTCAAAACCATGAGGTCCTGATCGAAATTTCGGCTGCCGGTGTGAATTTTGCAGATGTGTTTATCCGGTTGGGTCTTTATAAATCAGGTAAAGAGTTCGTGGGATGGCCGATTACGCCGGGGTTTGAGTTTTCAGGCAAGGTGATCAAATGCGGCCACGCCGTTTCCGATCTTGCCGCAGGGATGCCGGTCTTTGGCATATCCCTTTTTGGTGCCTACGCTTCTCATCTTTGTGTTCCCCGGGAGCAGGTCTTTTTAATTGCGAAAAACTCAAAATTCAGCGCCGACCAGTGGGCGGCGTTTCCAGCGGTGTTTCTGACAGCCTACCATGGGCTTTTTCAGAACATCGTCTTGCGGCCGCAAATGAAAATCCTGGTCCATTCGGCTGCCGGAGGGGTTGGCGGTGCTTTGCTGCAATTGGGTAAGATCGCCGGTTGTTGCATGGTCGGGGTGGTGGGTGCCAGTCACAAAACCGATACCGCTCTTGAATATGGTGCTGATTCCGTCATCGACAAGAGCAAGGGCAACCTCTGGGCCAAAGCCGCAGAAATCTGCCCGCGCGGTTTTGATGTTGTCTTCGACGCCAACGGTCCGGCGACATTGAAACAAAGTTACCGTCACCTGGCCCCCAGCGGCAAGCTGGTGAGCTACGGCTTTCACTCCATGCTGTCAAAACGGGGGGGCTCTCCCAATTACTTCAAACTTGCTTATGAATATTTACGGATTCCGAGATGGAGCCCGCTGAAAATGACCAACGAAAATAAAAGCCTGATCGCATTTAATCTGTCATACCTTTTTCACAGGATGGATCTGCTGAAAGAATCTATGCAGGATCTTTTGAATTGGGTTGAAGAAGGCAAAATTGAGGCACCGGCTGTGCAAAGGTTTCCGTTTGAGAAAGTCGCTGATGCCCATCGTGCTCTTGAATC
>CALZJV010000295.1 GCA_945787595.1 uncultured Desulfobacterales bacterium
GCCGGCTGTCACGCCCCGCATGCCTCCAACTTCAAGAAACTTTTGAAGGAAGGGCCGGATGATATAGCGCTGTGTTTCAGTTGTCACAAAAAAATGGCGGAACAGGCGAAAAGCGCACGTTATAAACACGGCCCAATCCGGAAAGAATTGTGCAGCCCCTGCCACGAACCCCACGCAGGTCTTTTTGCCAAGGATTTAAAGTACAATTTTGAAAAGAAATTTTATAATTCATTCGATCTTGAAGTGTACTCCCTTTGTTTCAAATGCCACAAGGAGACCGTCGTACTGGATAAACGCACAACATATCTGACCAATTTCCGCAATGGAGACCGAAACCTCCACTTTCTGCATGTCAACCGCCAAAAAGGTCGGACTTGCCTTGCCTGTCACGAGGTTCATATGGGTTCTCAAATGCGTCACATTCGCAAATCTACCCCTTTCGGCAAATGGGAAATTCCTATAAATTTTACAGGCACGCCCACAGGCGGGAAGTGTTCGGCAAATTGCCACGTGCCAAAGGAATATGATCGGAAAAAACCAGTTAGACTGTTGATAGATGAAGAAGAGGAAAATTTTGTTATCGGGAAAAAGGCAGCCGGGTAGTTACAACTATTTTGTTGCGTATTTTTTGTCCAGGTGTCGCCTATGGTGGTGAAAATTCAGCTGTAACTTGATGCACATAGACTTAACTTTTTAAACCGTTTTTGTTCCGCGAATTTGGTTTCAGGTGTCAGGTTTCAGGTGTCAGCGTGAGGCAGGCGCAATAGCATATCCTGAACACTGACACCTGAAACCTTACCCTCAAAAAGAGGGATAAAAATAGGATAAAAGTTCAATGACCTGTTTTAAGTATTTTCACCACCCCAGGTGTCGCCTTAAGAAAAAAGAACGCGTTGAGTGGAGAAATGAGCAAAAAACATTTTAAGATTTTTATTCACGGTTTGGCTATGGCGGGCATCCTGATCTCTCCGTTTCTGGGGTGCAGCCAGCATGAAGCCCGCAAAATCAATGCTTTTTTTTACACCAATTCCTATAACGCTCACGGAATAGAAAAACCAGCGCCCAAAATAAATATTCATCTACCTTTTGCCGAGGGATACTGCACGCAGTGCCACCTGCCATCGGGTTTTTCCGACTCGCAAAAATCGAGCCGGGAACAGCCGGCTTTCAGTATTGAAGCAAAGGCGATGCCAAATCCGTGGCGGCTGGTACTGCCCGTAGACCAGCTATGTATGAAATGCCACGGATACGATACTTCTGAAAAGACCTTCGCTGGAAAATTGTGGATACACGCTCCTTCAGCCCAAGGGGCCTGCATCTTTTGCCACAGTGCCCACCACAGCCAAAACCCGCACCTGCTGCGTGGTCAATCTTCAACGCTATGCGCTGATCAATGTCATTTAGCAGGATATATAGTGGAAGTAAAAGCTCACCAAGGGTCGCAGGAGTGCATTGAGTGTCATAACCCACACGTTGGCATCAATGCGTTAATGCTCAAGAAAGACTACAGGGAAGTGTGGCTGAAACCAAGACAGACCTGGATTAATACCGGAACGATTCAAAAGCATTGACCTTTTGTTGTTTGCCCATTGCGAAAGCCTCTAAACCGTTCGTGATCGAGGAAGGCGCATAATGCTTGATGCCTTTAAAGCGCTGTTTGAGACAACAGCTTTTCGAGCTTTTGTCAAAAGATGCCAAGCCATCAAGGGGAGGTATATACAATGAAGAAATCAATGACTATTTTATTGATGAGTTTCTTTTTTATTTGTTCAAACCTTTCATGGGCAAAGCAACTCAAAAACCTCAGGCGGGGGGATATGTTGCCCGGTCTTAATATTCGCACCATTGGCGGCAATCCCATCAGTTTGGATGATTTGAAAGGAAAGATCACGGTCCTGGCTTTCTGGAAGTTAGGCCAGGACGATTCCAACAAAATGCTGGGCGACCTGTCTCGGATCAGAAAGCAGTACCAGGACAAGGGTGTCACCGTTCTGGCGATTAACGGGGATAAAGCTTCAGACCAGCAGATACGGCAATTGTCCAACACTAAAAACCTCGATTGTATGTTCGCCGGTGATCCGGATTTGATAACATATGGCAGTCTAGGCATATTTGTGCTGCCGACTACTTTGATCATCGGACCTGATACCAGGATTTCATTCATCTACTCCCTTCATACACGAAATTTTTATACACAAATTAATGCGCACGTGAAAATTCTTCTTGGAGAAATCACGCAGGATCAGCTGGAAGCCGAACTTCATTTCCAGAAATCCGCAAAAGTGTCCAAAGCCAGAATAAAAGCTGAGAGATACATCAATCTGGGCAAAATGCTGATGGCCAAACCGGCGCTGAAGAATAAGGCTTTTCAGGTGTTGACAACCGCGATACAAACCGACCCTTCTTACTACAAACCTCATGTACTTCTGGCTAAATGGCACCTGGAGAATAAGATGATTCCTGATGCCGCTACTGAACTGGTGCAGGCATTCAAACTATCTCCAGACTTGAACCTGCTGCAAGACGCAAAGCTTCTTGAGGCAAGAGATCTTGCCGATCAGGGACACGACAGCGAGGCATTGTCCATTTTCCGGAAATGGCTGAAGAATAATCCAAAGCCCCCGGCAGCATTATATTTTACATTGGGCAAAATCTATGAAAAGCAAAACCGGATGTCATTGGCCACGGAGGCTTACTATAATGCAACCGAAACTATGCTGGGCGAGTAAAAAAGGACAAAATCAACTGTCCTGCATTCTTAAATGACTGCGATTTGTTGTCTTCATAGAAGACTTAGAAAAAATTTAGGCTTTACAAATATGGATACAGCTGATATTAGACCGATCTTTCTTAATAAAAAATTCAATCAAGACTTTGAAAGAAAGGCGGTTGGTTATGGAAGAGTCACTTATAAAACCGGTGGATGAAACAACCTGGTATGAAAATGATCAGCCCATCAGGGAGTTCCTGGAAAGTTTCCGGAAACCTATAATTTTAGAAACCGAGGAACAGGCTGAAGATCTATCCTGGGCCAAAATAATGAAAAATTCCATTCAAATTTAATAATTCGGCTATCAGGGCGAATCCGACCATCCGACTACCATCGCTTTCCTTCCTGCAAGCATAATCTCCAGTCCCGGCAGTAAACACTGAATGGTTTTCTTGATTCTTCCACTCTGATATGTATCGATCTTGCAAAAGGTTTCAGGTGTCAGGTCGGAGGCGCCAGGGAGTTGAATCCGTGGTCAAAAATATCCCATAAAGGAAATTAAGTTTCTATTTCGATCAGACTGGCCGCTTTTCAGGCCAGCGGCGGCGCTTATATGAAACTTGGGTTTTTTTCAATTAAATTGGCCGCTTCGACGGCCAGTGGCTGGGTTGAAACCTGAAACCATATACCCGTAGGTTGGAATAAAATCGGGATAACATTTAGAGGATATGTTACGGGTAATTTTCACCAGCCCGCATCTGAACTGCTCTGTGCGATGCCTTAAACCAAGGGAGTTTTTCATGAAAAAAAGATCTTTCTCAGAAAAAATGATCGATATCTTGAATTACGGTGCCATAAACCTTGCCATGGCCATCGGATACCGAACCGGTCTCTTTGATGTTATGGACGCATTTGACAGCCCTCAAACCATCGACAAGATATCTGAAGGGGCCGGTTTAAACTCACGCTACATCAAGGAGTGGCTGGGCATCATGGCCACCGCTGAAATTATAGAATTATCCCAGGGTGAGAATGCTGAAAATCGATATTTTCTGCCCAAAAACCGCGGGGATTTGATCACCCGCCGTGCCGGGAATTCCAATTTGGGCGTATACACCCAGGAGATACCTCTTTTAACCAGATGCGCAATGGAGGCGGTGATTGACGGATTTAACACCGGAGAAGGTCTTCCCTATGACCACTATCCGGAATTTCAGACCTTCATGTCTCAGCTGGCCAATGCCAAACACCGTCAGGTTTTGGTAAATACATTTTTGCCTTCCGTCGACAACGGTCGGATTATCCAGCAGCTGGAATCCGGTATTCAGGTTTGCGATCTGGGTTGTTCTGAAGGGGTTGCCGTGATTCTGATGGCCGAGGCTTTTCCTCAAAGCCGCTTTGTCGGGATTGACATATCCTCCGAGGCGATTGATGAAGCTCGCAGACAGGCTCGGCAGCAAAAAATCGAGAACCTTGATTTTTGGGTGCAGGATGCTGCAGATCTTCAAAGTAAAAGGGAAATGAAGGGATTATTTGACTATGTCACAGCTTTTGATGCCATCCATGATCAAACCCGACCGCTGGATGTTCTTCGGGGTGTTAACCATATGTTGACACCGGATGGACGGTTTTCAATGGTGGATATTGCCGCTAATTCGAATTTAGCGGATAATTTGGCCCATCCCATGGGGCCGTTCTTATACACAGTAAGCTTAATGCACTGCATGCCGGTGGGCCTCGAGGGCGGAGGCACTGGTCTGGGAATGATGTGGGGACGCCAAAAGGCGGTTGAAATGCTTAGAGATGCTCAATTTCAGAAGGTCCAGGTGTCGGAAATGCCGGATGATCCCTTTAACCTTCATTTTTTATGTTCTAAATAGGGATATCATGCTTACTTATACCCAACCCGGATAAACCGGAAAAAATTGCCACAAAGGCAAAAAGACACGAACAATAACTGTCTATAATAATTTAACTTCGTGTCTTGGTGGCGAAAATATTTTGTTAGATAAATCCTTCGCAAACATGATGTGATTTCAATAAATAGGTACTAAGATGATTGGTTCCAAGTTCAGAGTTCTGGGTTCAGAGGTTGTAATACTCTGACATTGCTTATGTTTCAACACGATGCGCGGATAGGCCCCTTTCAACCATTGGGTGTAACAGCCTCGCAGCCCCCAATGGATGCGAAATCCCTTTAGGATGCCCCGTCATAGGGCTTTTCAACCGGGAACTCTGAACGCTGAACCGCTCAACCCAGGTTATAATGTCACCGTAATATAGTACCCCTGCTCCGCCCGCTGCAGCAGCAGCACGATCGTGTTTTTACGACGGGATTTGATGACGGCTTTTTTAAAATCCTCACTTGTTTGGATGGTATAATCATCTATTTGGCGAATCACATCTCCGGGCTGTGCACCGATGCGGCCAAGGTAGGAATTTTTCTTTATTTTTGATATCACAACTCCTTCTCTGGCATGTATTCGATATGCCTTTCTTTTTCTATTCGTTAGATCCTCTACTTTGATCCCCAGAAGCTTGAGGGCCAGATCCTCGGCTAGTTCAAGGGGATACACTTTTGTTTTTATCCCCACGTTTAGTTTTTTTCCGTTGCGCCAGAGCATCGCTTGCAGCGTATCCCCGGCGGCTATACTTTTGGTGACCGACTTGTAATCATCAATGGAATTAATTTTTCTGTTGTCGATAGTTACAATAATATCGCTTTCCTGCATCCCGGCCTTTTTAGCCGGGCTTTTCGGCTCCACCGTTTTTATGACGATCCCTTTATTTCCCGGTACTTCCAGATACCGTGCCAGTGATTCATCCATGTTTTGCACTGTGATGCCTATCCAGGCCTGAATCACTTCACCATATTGAATCAGATCCGATATGATTTTACGGGCTTTGCCGATGGGGATCGCAAACCCGATCCCTTGGGCTTTGGCATAGATAGCTGTATTGATTCCAATCAAATCTCCGTTGATGTTCAATAACGGTCCCCCGCTATTACCGGGGTTAATAGACGCATCAATCTGGATAAAATCGTGGAAAACCCTGTCCTGGGCCCGGATACTGCGGTTTATGGCACTGATGACCCCGGTGGTTACCGTGTGGGAGAAACCAAAGGGATTGCCGATAGCTATGACGGTTTCACCGATCATTAAATTCTCGCTGCTGCCCATTTTGATGGCTGGAAGCCGATCTTTGGAATCGATTTTTAATACTGCCAGATCAGAGTCGGGATCCGCTCCTACAATCCTGGCCTCAAATTCGCGCTCATCCTGCAGCACTACTTTGATGGTGCCGGCTTTTTGGATGACGTGGGCATTGGTCAAAATAAGCCCTTTAACTCCGTCAATAATCACTCCGGATCCTAAACTGGTATGCTGCTGACGGCGCTCAAAGCGCGGATCGAAAAAATCCCTGAAAAACTCATCGAAAAAGGGGTTGAGACCAAAGCCGGAAAATGGACTGGTGCGCTTGCGAACTTCGTAAGCGGAACTTATATTTACCACTGCCGGACACGCACCGCCTTCACAACGGCGGTTTCGCGATTCAGTTCGTGACCGTGACTTGCGGGTGCCTGGATGAGGATCATTAAGCAGAGTGATAGAAAAATAGTACCAATGAGCGATCGTTGTTTATCGATTTGCCTTTGCGCTAGCATTTTTCGCCTTCGTGGATTACAAATAGTTTCGATTTTTTAAATTTACCAATAATAATCATCATAAATGCAAATTCCAGCTATCTTTTTAGGATTGTAACGGATATTCTGATATCAGAATCAAAATATTGTAACCGTTCAACCTTTGAACGTCTACGAGTAAAGATCTTATATGCATATGGCCATAAACTCTCTTGACGATATTTTGCCTTTTGTTGAAAAGCCAAGCCGTTACCTCGGTTCGGAAATTAACATCGTGAGAAAAGATCTTGGCCAGGTCAAGCTACGCTTTGCCCTGGCGTTTCCGGATCTGTATGAAATCGGAACTTCTCATTTCGGAATGCAGATACTTTACCATATCCTGAATGCGAATCCGGACATAGCGGCCGAAAGAGTATTTGCGCCCGGTGTGGATATGGAAACCCTTCTGAGAAATACCGGTCGGTCACTCTTTTCATTGGAATCCCACGAATCGATTAACCGTTTTGATATCATTGGGTTCAGCCTTTTATATGAGTTGAACTACACTAATATCCTTACTATCCTTGATTTGGCTCAAATTCCATTTTTTGCTGCCGATAGGAATTTTAATCATCCATTGATCATTGCAGGTGGTCCGTGTACCTGCAATCCGGAACCCATTGCTGATTTTTTTGATGCCATCGTTGTGGGTGACGGCGAAAACGTTGTCCTTGAAATGGCCGCAGCCTGGCTTCGCTGGAAAGAAGGGGCCCCGGCTGATAAAAAAGCTTTGTTGAAGAAATGGTCGCAGATTGAAGGCGTCTATATTCCCTCTTTTTTTAAGTTCGGTACTGATAACCACGGTATTCAAACCCTAACTCCCCGCTATTCAAATTACACAAAAGTGCGCCGTGCCATTGTCCCCGATCTGGATAACATACCGTTTCCTGAAAAACCTGTTATCCCTTTTGGTAAACCCGTCCATGACCGGCTGCGTTTGGAGGTTTCCCGGGGGTGTACCCGGGGCTGTCGATTCTGTCAGGCCGGTATGATTTATCGCCCGGTGCGTGAGCGCTCGCCGGAGCAGCTGTTGTCACTATCCGCCAGTTCCATCGCAGCCACCGGATATGATGACCTATCATTGTTGTCTTTGAGTACCGGCGATTATGGCTGCATCATTCCCCTGATGGAGGGTTTGATGGCTCGTTTTGCATCTGACAATGTTGCTGTTTCCCTACCCTCCCTGCGAGCAGGTACACTGACGCCGGAACTGATTAAGCTTATTAAAAAGGTCCGCAAAACCGGGTTTACCATCGCCCCGGAAGCCGGCAGTCAAAGACTGCGGGATTTGATTAATAAAAATATCAGCGAAAAGGAAATCATCGATACGGTCAAAGACGCCTTCAATATGGGATGGCAGGTTATCAAGCTTTATTTCATGATCGGTCTGCCCACTGAAACGGACGATGATCTGGAGGCTCTGGTGGACCTGGTGAAAAAGCTGCGAAGAATTAAAGGTCCCAAAGGACGCTGGGGGAAAATAAATGTCAGTGTCGCTACTTTTATTCCCAAGTCTCACACCCCCTTTCAATGGGCCGGACAGATTTCATTGGCTGAATCTCGATTGAAGATTAAACGGCTTCATGATCAATTGAGGCTTCCCGGAATTCAATTCAAATGGCAAAATCCGGAAGTCAGCCGGCTGGAGGGGCTCTGGGCTCGAGGAGATCGACGGCTAAGCCGGCTGCTCATTGCCGCCTACGATAAAGGATGCCGATTTGACGGCTGGAGCGATAAGTTCAGCTACCGCCTGTGGCAAGAGGCTTTAGAAGAGGAGGCCATAGATCCGGATTTTTTTTCGGCCGGCAAACAAGATCTCAGCGAACCTTTGCCCTGGGATCATATTGACAGTCGTGTTCGCAAAGCTTTCCTGAAAACCGAATGGGAAAAGACCTTTGATAGATCTTTCACAAACGACTGTCGCCAGGGGATGTGCACCCAATGCGGCGCGTGCGATTTTAAAGAAATCAAGATGAAAACATACCCGGACATTCAAAATCGACCATTCGCGGTCAACGGGACGACCAAGCATGTTGAGGCAGGTTTTAAGAATTTGTCCGTTTATTACTCCAAACTGGATCAGGCCAAATATTTTGGTCACCTTGAAATGGTAAATGTTTTTTTACGGGCCCTCAAACGTGCTGAAATACCTGTTGTATTTTCCCAGGGGTTTCACCCCAAGCCTAAAATTTCCTTTGATGATCCCTTACCCATTGGTATCGAAAGCCAGTGGGAGCACTTTACATTATGCGTACCGAGCTTTGTTCGTCCGGGGGTCGTCACCCGGCGACTAAACGACCATCTTCCGGACGGACTGGTTATTCATTCCTGTCAACTTGCTTCCAAAAAACCCGGGCAGCAGGCACTAAAGGCAAGCACTTATCTGGTCACCCTGAAGGAAGGTCATTTTGACAAAAAAAAATTAGCATCCTTTGACCGCGCATCCGATGTCACCATTTCAATTTCGAATCGAAAAGGGAAGTTGAAAAAGATAAATTTAAAGGATATGGTATTAGATATCAAATGTCTGGATTCGGCTTGCCTGCAGATGACGCTTTTATCGGCGCCTGGAAAAACCGTGCGACCTGCACTGATCCTGCGTCATATTTTCAGCCTTGCTGAAGATCACATCAAACAGGCAAAGGTTGTTAAGCAGAGAGCATACTGCAGAGAGCACAGGGCAGAGGGCAAAGAGATGATAGCAGAGAGTATTTCTCCGGCTTCCAGGATTTAGCTCAAAGTATCTACGAATTCGTTATGATAAATTTGTCCTTTACGCTATGCTCCATGCCCTCTGCTCTCTAAACGGAGTTTTGTAAAAATGTACAAACAACTCATCATCAATGTAACCGAACATGAAACCCGGGTAGCCTTGTTGGATGATGGTAACATTTCAGAGCTTTATGTCGATCGTGGTGATGACACCGATATTGCCGGAAATATTTACAAAGGCAGGGTGTTGCGTGTTTTACCCGGTATGCAGGCAGCCTTTGTGAATATCGGGTTAAATCAGGCGGCTTTCATCTACGTGGATGATCTGTTCTATGACGGCCATAAGGAATATGAGCGGCTATTTAACCTTGAATCGGAGATGAACGAAGACGGCTTGGAGGACAAATCAAGCCCGGAATTTTTTAAAAAGCGAGATTTCAGTATTGAAGAGATTATTCGGGAGGGACAAGAAATTCTGGTACAAGCTGCGAAATCTCCCATTGGAACCAAAGGTGCTCGCATCTCTTCATATATATCTCTTCCCGGTCGTTTTCTGGTTTTAATGCCTACCTCCGATCATATCGGAGTCTCCCGTCGCATTGAAGACGAAGCTGAGCGGGACCGTTTAAAAGGAATGGTACAGAAACTGAGAACTGAGGATTTCGGCTATATTGTGAGAACCGCTGCGGAAGGTGAACAAGAAGAAAAGCTAGCTTACGAGATGGGGTTTTTAAACAATCTGTGGAAGAACATTCAGAAAAAGTTTGAGATTGCCCGGGCACCCTCCCTTTTACATGCCGAGCTTTCCATCAGTCTTCGAGCAGTGCGTGACCTTCTGATTCAGGAAGTTGAAAAGCTGGTCATTGATTCAAAACCAACCTACCACTCGGTTTTATCATTTCTGGACAATTATATGCCCGGCTTAAAGGATCATGTTGTCCTTTATGAGGGCTCAGAGCCAATTTTTGATGCCTATAATCTGGAGGGAGATATTTCCCGAGCTCTGAAAAGGAAAGTATGGCTGAAGTCAGGCGGATATATCTTGATAGAACACACGGAAGCCCTGGTTGCCATTGATGTCAATACAGGTCGCTATGTCGGGAAACACAACCTGGAAGAGACAATTTTAAAAACCAATCTGGAGGCGGTTAAAGAGATTTCATATCAAATCAGACTCAGAAATCTGGGGGGTATTATTATTATTGATTTCATTGATATGGAAAAAAAATCCAATCAGGAAAAAGTCTTTAATGCTTTGAAGGAGGCTTTGAAAAAAGACAAAAGTAAAACCCACGTTCTTCCCATATCTGAAATGGGTTTAATTCAGATGACCCGCAAGCGCACTCGGGAGCCTCTGACCCGGATTATTTGTGAGCCGTGTTTTTATTGTGATGGCGAGGGGTATCTGATTTCCAGACAGTCTATTTGTTATAACATTTACCGTGAGATCCTGCGTGACGCTCATGATACGAATAGCACGCGGCTGACGCTCAGGGTCAATCCGCGAATAGCCGAGCTTTTTCTGGGTGAAGAAGATTTGCTCATTTCCAATCTCGAGCGAGACATCGGCAAGCAAATTGTAATTTATCCCAATCCCGAGTTTCACATGGAACAATTCGATATTTTTGAAGTTCGAAATCACTAAAAGTCGTATACCATCCATTTGGGTCGGATCAGGGCCACGTCATTATCAGTTAGAGTTGACTTTTACGTTTCCCTGTGGGGCGGATGTTTGCTCTTGACAGACAAGCTTTCTTGTGCTTTACTCACTCGATTTAAGGTATCATGTGCAACTTCGCTGGTATATCATGAGCGTAATTCATTTACGCACATACAGATAAGGAACTTAAAATGAAAAGAACATTTCAGCCCAGCAGAATAAAACGGGCCCGAAATCATGGTTTTCTTAAACGGATGTCTACCAAACAAGGTAGAAGAATCATTAACCGCAGAAGAGCCAAGGGCCGTATCCGGCTTTCAGCTTAGTACTTTGGCGCGTAAATCCAATGGCTGGTAATTGAAATCCTATTTTCACGGAGCAAAATTGGTACCACCTTGGAGCTTTTTCGAATTAAGCCAAGAAGCTTATCCGGTGCGATATTCCTTCACAAAGTTCGACAGAATTTTAAAGCGTCACGAGTTTATTGCACTGGCAAAATCCGGCCGAAGGATACAAAATGAATATTTTATTGCTGTTTTTTCCCCGGCACGGCGCGGCCGCTCACGATTGGGCGTTACCGTCACCAAAAAGGTCGGCCGAGCTGTCAAAAGAAACAGAATAAAGCGTCTTGTACGGGAATATTTTCGATTAAACCGGCAGTTTCTATCGGGTGAGTGGGACATCAACATTATCGCCAAAAATCGAATCACAGACATAACGTCTGAAAATGCTTACCGATCATTGCAGAATATTTTTGACCGGATATCGCGATATGATGATCCTCAATAAAATTTTTCAGACCGTTTTAGTGTTCTTAATCAGGGCATACCAATATACGCTGTCACCGCTTCTGGGACCTTCATGCCGTTTCCAGCCGAGTTGCTCGGAGTATGCCCGGCAGGCCATCAAACGATATGGTCCACTAAGCGGTCTGCTTTTGGCTGCCAAAAGAATCTTTAGATGCCACCCATTTCATCCCGGAGGTGTTGATCCGGTACCCTAGCAGGGAACGGCAAGGATGATCACAGCCAATTCTAAATTAAAAGTAATAATTACAGCTGTTTATATGGAATTGATCTTAAAAAGTGAGTCCTATATATCTCGGTTCTTGAAAGCCCCCCTAGCGAGCCCCTGGGTCAGTCCGCAGACAGCATGCCCCGTTTAATCGAATAAAATTTGGATTCGGCAACAGACGTTTGACGACATCATATCGACAACCAGTTTTTGATGTTGCATATTCGGTGTAAGGGTTCGCCAACCGAAACTGGAGACTCGATCAATGGCAATAATTGCCCTAAAAGGGGCACTTCTTCCGAAATTGGTTTCGGACGAATCTCAGATTTTAGTGAATTTTTAGGAGAAGACAATGGAACAAGCGCGTTTGTTAATTGCTATTGTCCTGTCTGCGCTGATCTTTTTGCTGTGGCAGCTATTTTTTGTTGACAAAGATGCCAGCCAGCAATCTGCTAAAAAGACCGAGCAGCCACCGGTAAAAGAGGAACAGGTCAAGGAATCGAAGCCATATCCGAAAGATCAGGAAGTGGCCGCGGCTGACAAAACCCCCACCTCCGAGACAGAAGTTTCAATGCCCGTCAGAATTCCCCGCGGCATTACGGTGGACACGCCTTTATACCAGGTTCAGCTTTCTGAAAAGGGAGGGAGTTTCAGCAGTTTTATATTGAAGAAATACAGGGATAAAGTTGCAAAAGATTCTCCCTTGCAAGAGCTTATTCCCCAGAATGATTCAATTGAAACCGTTTTGCTTGGATTTTCCGGAAAAAGCCTGCCCGGGTTGGATGAGGCTGTCTTTTCAGCAAGCTCTAATGCCGACACAGTTAACATACGGGATGCCGCGCAGGAGATTACGTTCGCATGGAAATCCGACGAGGGCGTTGTGGTGGAAAAAACCTATAAATTTTCGCCGGACTCCTATCTGATCGGGCTTGATGTCACCATCAAAAACGGTTCTGACCGAAACATACAGGACAAGCTGTTTATCGCGCTAAAAGGCTCGACGCCCTCGGACACGCGCATGTATGGTTTTGAAGGTCCCGGTGCGCTGATCAATGATAAGCTTGAAGAGGTTGCAATAAAAGACATTGCCGAAAAAAACACCTACACGGGCAATCTGAAATGGATTGCCTTGCAGGATCGATACTTTATCATGAGCATCATCCCCGATCAGGTTGAAGAAGCCAGTATGCGGCTTACTTTAATGGGAGACAACTTGATAGAGGCTCAATATTTGAATTCTGTTGGTGACATCCCTTCCGGCACTCAGCATACCTATCAATACTCGCTTTTCTTCGGGCCTAAAAGCATGGAGGTCCTAAAAGCAGCGGGGCATGGTCTGGGCGAAGCCCTTAACTTCGGTTTTTTCGATATTCTTGCAAAACCCTGTGTCTGGTTAATGAACATGCTTTATAGTGTCATTCCCAACTATGGCATTGCCATCATTGTTTTAACGATATTAATAAAAATTGTTTTGTGGCCGCTTGGATCAAAAAGTTACAAATCTATGAGCGAAATGAAAAAGATCCAACCATTGATGAAGGATATTCGAGAGAAATACAAAAACGACAAGAAAAAAATGAACGAAGAGGTCATGGGCCTCTACAGGACTTATAAAATCAATCCACTGGGCGGCTGCCTTCCCATGGTGGTTCAACTGCCCGTGTTTTTCGCTCTGTACCGGATGCTGTATCAGGCGATTGAGCTGCGGCATGCGCCTTTTTTGCTGTGGATCGATGATCTGTCCGCACCGGACCGTTTGTTTCATTTCGGTTTTTCAATACCCTTCATGGAGCCGCCTCACGGTATTCCCGTGCTGACAATCATCATGGGAGCAACCATGCTGCTGCAACAAAAAATGTCTCCTCCCATGGGGGATCCGACCCAGGCGAAAATGATGATGTTTATGCCGCTTATATTTACGGTGATTTTTATCAACTTTTCCTCCGGGCTG
>CALZJV010000296.1 GCA_945787595.1 uncultured Desulfobacterales bacterium
ACCTTACGTTCCTTACAACATGTTGTCAGAAAAAAAGGACTAAGGCCTAGTGTCAGGGTAACCTGTCGAGCCGGCCGGTGTGAAAACAGACCGGCCGGCCGCGCCAAAGCGTGATGCTTCATTTTTAAATTTACGGGGAGGCTCAACTGGAGTTCCCCTATGATGAGGAAAAGCCATGGAGGCCTTTTTTCAATCACTTACCGTATTGTTGATGCCCTCGCATTTGTTGCTCTTGATCGCTGGTGTCGTGTTGGGACTGTGTGTCGGTATCCTGCCCGGTTTAGGGGGAATCGTGGGCATGACCATTCTTCTGCCGGTGATTTACGGTATGGACCCACACAACGCCTTTGCCCTGCTGATCGGCATGGTGGCCGTCATCCCGACTTCGGACACGTTCCCGTCGGTCATGATGGGGATTCCCGGATCTTCAGCCTCCCAGGCCACCATTATGGACGGCTACCCCCTGGCGCGCAAAGGTGAAGCCGCCCGCGCTCTGGGCGCCGCCTTCACGGCGTCGTTGATCGGCGGCCTGATCGGCGCCAGTGTCCTGACCCTCATCATTCCCATCGCCCGTCCGCTCGTGCTGGCTTTCGGCTCACCGGAACTGTTCATGCTGGCCGTTTTAGGCATGTCGATGGTGGGGGTGCTTTCGGGAAACCAGCCCATTAAAGGCATCATCGGTGCCGGCATCGGTCTCATGCTGGGGGCCATCGGGGACGCTCCCGCGGTTACTGAGTACCGGTACACCTTCGGCATCGACTACCTCATGGACGGGATTTCCCTGGTAATCGTCGGCCTGGGTCTGTTTGCCTTCCCCGAGATCATCGATCTGCTGATCAAGGGCCGCCCGATCTCGGAAAAGGCCGAACTCGGCAAGGGCTGGCTGGATGGTGTCAAAGATACGATTCGCCACAAATTCATTGTTCTGCGCTGTTCCATCATCGGCGTCGTCATCGGATTCATACCGGGGCTGGGCGGTTCGGTGGTGGATTGGATCGCATATGGCCACATCATTCAAACCTCAAAAGACCGGGAGAAATTTGGCAAGGGCGACATCCGCGGTGTCATCGCACCCGAGAGCGCCAACAACGCCAAGGAAGGCGGCGGCCTGATTCCGACCTTTCTGTTCGGCATTCCGGGCTCCGGCTCGATGGCGGTTTTTCTGGGAGGACTTCTTATCCTCGGCATCCAGCCCGGTCCCTCCATGGTGACCGAAAATGTCGACCTGCTCTACACCGCCATCTGGAGCCTGGCGCTGGCCAACATCTTCGGGGCCGGCCTGGCGCTGGTCCTGTCCAAGCCGATCACCAAACTCACGGTCGTGCCCTTCAGTTACCTGGCACCTTTCATGATTCTGATTATAACCTTCGCCTCCTACCAAGCGGCTTACAGTTGGGGCGATCTGATCGCCCTGTTGCTGGTGGGCATCCTGGGGTGGTTGATGAAGCAGTTCGGCTGGCCTCGCCCGGCGGCCTTGATCGGCTTCGTTCTGGCCGGTAACCTGGAACAGTACCTGTTCATCTCGGTACAGCGCTACGGCGTGGGCTGGCTGACCCGGCCCGGCGTGATCATCATGGCCATCATTATCATTGCCTCTCTTAGCGCATCGATTGTTTACCAGAAGAAGCTCAAAACGACCGGGCAGACCGCTGCCAAGGAATAAGGAGGAAATCATGACACGATGGCTGACTCTGAAAACCCTGTTCTCCCTGTTCCTGATTGCCTGGTTTGCCTACGGTGTGTGGGAAGCGCGCAGCTATGCCTATCTGGCCAAAATATTTCCGTTTTACATCAGCCTGGTCCTGCTCATTTTTGCCGTCATCAGCATCTTTATCGAAATTCGCACGGTCGTCGACCAGGCCGAAGACCTGCACGGTGCGTCGTCGGGTTCCGATTTAAGCGTTGATTGGGATATGCCGATGGCCGTCGTTTGGAAGCGTTTCGGCTTCTATATCGGAATTATCCTGGGGGTATATGTTTTCATCTATCTGATCGGCTACCCCTTGGCCATAAGCCTTTTCATTTGCCTTTTTTACCGCCGGGTTGCCAAGGCCAAATGGGTCGCTTCCATCGTGGCCGGCGCCGCAGGGCTAGGTTTTTTGGCGTTGGCCTCAAAAGTTCTGGGTATGGATTGGCCGCAGGGCCTTATAAAGCTGCCCTGGCCCCTGGGCTAGGCAAGAACTAAAGTGGTGAAAACTCTCATATTGGTACCCTTAACTTTTATCCTATTTTAATTCCTCTTTTTGAGTGTAAGGCTTCTTCGGTGTGGTCCCTTTCGCAACATTCCCCTTCAAGCGCCTTTAGGCTGTTAAGGTGAGGTGGTCTTGGGTATGTTCTGAATGATTTCTTTCAATTTGCGGGAGAATTCTTGGGGAACCGGTTGGTCTTTTACATTTTTGCAAATTGCTACGGTCCTTTTCAAGGTTTCCAGGCAGGTGAAGCAGGCAACGCAGTTATCAGCGTGTTTTTCGATTTCGGCGCAGTTGACATGATCCAGTTCCCCGTCAATAAACTCAGAGAGTTTCTGAAACATCTCCAGACAATGTTGATGGTCATGATCATCGCTGGTCATTTTCAAAATATCCTTTCAATTTATCTCTTAAATAAAGCCGGGCACGGTGGAGCCGTACTTTTACATTGGATGGCGATAGGTTGAGAATCTGTGCGGTTTCCGCCGTGCTGAATCCCTCAATGTCCCGCAACACAATGACCAAACGATATTTCTTTGGCAGTGACAAAATTTCTTGGTTAATCGTGCTGGAAAGCTCCTGGTTCAGCAATTTATCCAGGGGCATCAATGCCCAATCCGGGACGTGGTCCGGTACCTCGGTTTCATTTCCCGGGATAAAATCGTCCAGGGAAAGTTCTTTTTCCGGAGCAAATTTGGACTTGCGTCTTTTCTTAATGCACGTGCTGGCCGCCACTTTGTACAGCCAGTTTTTGAATTTGGTTTCGTATCTGAAATCTTTTAAATATCTGAAAACATTTAAAAATGTTTCCTGAATCATGTCCTCGGCATCACTGTGATCCCGACACATCCGCAAACTGAAATTATAAAGCTTCTGTTCGTACCTTTTGACAAGGTCGTGAAACTTGTCTGTCTGGCCCGAGTTAATGGCTTGGATCAGTTCAAAATCTTTATCTTTGATCTTTTTGTGATTCGGATTCTTTTGCGCTGTCATAGTCGCTTGTCACCTGACAAGAATCTTTCAGTCAGGTGGATATCCCCAGTTTCGGCAGGATGTAGACCTGGACCAAAATCCAGACGCCGACAATCCCCAGCACCATTAATAAGTCTTTCATCGGTTATCTCCTTTAAAGCGGCTTCATAGCCTGATCAAGTTTCCCGCCAGGGCGGAATATCAAACATAATCTGCGGTTATGGCGCCACTTCGCTGATTTTATAGCCGGTTAACGAACAGTTGTCCACTGTTTTTTAGAAACAAGGCAATACAGACTGACAAACAAAAATGCCATGACAAGTCCCAGGTGACAGAGATCCAGAAAAATAATAAAACCGGATGAGTAATTCGATCCGGCCAAATTTCTGATCACAAGGAAAATTCCGCTGGCCAGGATACCGGCAAGCAGAGCACTGCGCACATATCCGCATCTATCCGTGAGATGCCGTTTTCAAGCTGTTCCGCTGCCCCCCAGGGGCAGAGCTTCACACAGGGCGGGTTGACGCAATGCATGCAGCGCCGGGGGATTGTCAGTTCGGTTTCTTGGCCGTCGATTTCAACTTCGGCATGCTGGATAAAAAGCCAATTGTAGGGCGTCAAGCGGTCATTCACGTCCTTTTTTTCGGACCAGTCTTCAACCGGAACCCTGTTGGGATACATCTTCGGAAAGGGTTTTTGGGGGTCGGGGTATTTTTCAAAATTTACTTCCGCGCAGGCTTCCACGCAGGCTTCACAGCCGATACATTTGCGGATATCCAGCAGCGTCGCCAGCTGTTTTATTTCATCAGGTTTGGCGGCTGCCGCCGCGCCGGGGATACTGGAGGCCGCCAAACCGGCCGCTGTCGCCAGGCCTCCTTTTAAAAATAATCTCCGGGAAATCTGTTGTCCCATTTAACCTCCTGATAAGTTTGATATTTTAACAATTTATAAAAAGCCGCGCCGAGAATTGCCAGTAGTGAGCCGCAGGGTATCAAATGGTTACAATAGAAATTAGTATTTCCTAAACTGATCGGTTCTAGGTTCAGGGTTCAAGGTTCAAAGGTTACAACTGTTGGAACCTGCTTATTATACTGATCAAGATCCGTAATACCCTACATCACCCATTGGGTGAAAAGGCTTAATAACAACGATGAAGACAAAATCCCTTTGATAAGTGCTCATTGGGAGATTTACAACCCGGAACGTTGAACTCCCTGGCCCAGACCTGACTTTACGCTGCTCAATTATTTAGATTCATACTTGGGAATCTGACACGAGCCGTAATTTGATTTTATAAGTCACACCAGGGCGGGCTGAACTGCTTAACCTTGGTATTTATGAGTCTTATCTTGATCAGTCGGTCCCATCGTGTTAGTTCTTCAATCAGTGATTAGAGGTCAGAGGTTGGAAGACTGCGGACAGAGGGCAGAGGTCAGATGACAGAGATCAGAGGTCAGAGGGCGGAAGACAGAGATCAGAAGGCAGAAATTGGAATTCGGAAAGCGGCCTCTGGCCCGTAGGGGCAATTCGGGCTACGCCCCGGAGGGAATGGGGAAGCCGGAATAAAGAAATCTGAATTTGAAATGGGGATTCGAAAAAGATCAATCTACTATAGGCACTCTAACTTCGACCCTATACTATGCGCCTTGTGCCCTGTACCTACCATCTGATTTCCGGCATCTGTAATCTGTTTTTCTGTCATGAGCGATGTCTTACTCTATGCGCTATGCCCTTTGCTCTATGCCTTTTTACCCGTAACTCGCAACTCGCAACCCGAACCGCTCAACATAGGTTTCAGAAAGGAGGATCTATGAGTATTATGCTAAAGAAAATCTTATGTCCCACTGACTTTTCGGAAAACTCCGAGCATGCATTGAAATATGCGCTGGCTTTGGCGATCCTGAACCAGGCGAAGCTACAGCTGTTTCACGTAGTTGAACCCATCTCATATCCCCAAGGCACCGAGCTTTTCGAACCCGTGTTGGACGAGGTTGAGCTCACGATGAAAATGGAGGCAGCTTATCAAAAACAGCTGGAAGATCAGGTCGCCGCTTTAAAAGAGGAATACCCAAAAATAACAGGAAAGCTTGTCACCGGAAACACATTTCTGGAGATCATCCAGGTGGCGCGTGATGACGATGTGGATATAATCGTTATGGGAACCCATGGACGGACGGGATTGGCCCATGTTCTGATTGGAAGCGTGGCCGAAAGAGTTGTCCGGGAAGCCCCTTGCCCCGTGTTGACGGTCAAACACCCGCAACACGAATTCGTCAAACCCTAACCCGGATCCACCGGAAATAACAAATTACAAGCACCACCTGATCTTAAAAATAGGCCAAGTAAATTCCAAATTACAATATCCAAATCCGCCGGCGGCGGATCAGAAGCCAATAATTCGGTCCACCGGCGGATTAGTTATTGTGATTTGGATGTATTTTGTTTTTTTGATATAAAAAGGCAATTTATCAGATTTTATTCTGCAAATATTTCGTGTGCTTCGTGTATTTCGTGGTTAAAGAAATAAAACTATAAACAGGCAAATGAAGGGTGCCCTAAATTCTAGGAATTTCATTGAAAATGGCGGGCCTCTGGAAATTCACGGCTGGAAGCTATTTGGATAGATTTGAGTTAGGTGACCGGCAGGGTCTTGGAGATGGCAATACTTTTTTGTGCAAAAAAATCAATGTTGACAATAAAGTCAACTTTCGTTATCCGGATGGTTATCGTTTCCGTTTAATGCAAGCCTCAATATGTAGAGCTGCAGCTGAAACCAAGACACATTTAGCCAATTACGCTTGATACGCCCTGAAAAAGCAATATCTTATCCTCGTGAACATATAAAATAGTTTATTTGGTGCGAAAGGCTAATCGGTTCATATGAAAACGCTGCCTGAATCAGAAATAAAAAAAATGCTTTCACGGCTTTACTGGGATGTTAAGTTGCAGCCAGACGAGCTGTACGCGCTGTTAAAAGGTGAAATTGAAAGATTAGGACATGTTGATATCCTGAATCTATACCATAGGATGTTAACGACATTTGACTGGTACACGATCTTAAAAATTGTTCCGGACGATAAACTGGGTGAATTACTCAGTGACGCGGTACTTGAAAGAATTCGATTTAGAGATTTGAAAGAGAAGTTTTTGTATGCCAGACAAATCATACTACAATAAGCTTTATGCCTTTCAGGACGAGATAATGAATATCGTCCAGAGGCAGGAAGTCGATTTTTACCTTACTGGGGGTACGGCATTGAGTCGGTGTTATCTGAATCACCGCTATTCAGACGATCTGGATTTTTTTATCAACCAGGCTCCTGATTTCAAGAAACAGGGCCAACGTGTGGTTACGGCTATCCGGCAGGATAATATAAAGACCGAGATCGGCACCGCGTCTGAATCATTTTTCAGAATTACGGTGCTGAAAGGTCAAATGCATTTGATAGTAGATTTCGTCAATGACTTAGAAGTTCATTACGGAGGCTTCAAAACGGCAGATTTTTTTCCTAAAATTGATAGCTGGAGAAACATTCTATCGAATAAGCTTTCTGCTATAAGTCGTTTGGAACCGAAGGATGTAGCCGATACCCTATTCATTGCCAAAAACTTTTCTTTTCAGTGGCTCCAAATCATCGAAGAAGCTAAGAACAAGGACCTCTGGGTAAATCCCCTTGATGTTTCACGAATCATTAAAGAATTTCCTGTTAATCTGTTTGATTCCATTAAATGGATTTCTCCTGTTGATCATAAAGTCTTGGATAAAGAGCGCCTTCAAATGCATGATGACATTTTCTATGGCCGGTCGAATTCGTTGGTGGAATAATAGTGTTGACGGATTTCAGAATGTGGCATATTGACCCTGAATTTCAATGTGCCCGTTATGCGTGATGGCATCGTAAGAGTCGAGAACGAATTAGATGAATAGACCACTTTTCAAATAGCTCTCATTGCTTTCCGTCTCTTCTCTTCGCTTGGGTTTTTAGCAGATCAACGGAAATCAATAAAAAATTTACCCTCAGCATCTTTCGCGTCTCTGCCTGCCCAACCTGCCCAATGAAATCTCTGTTGCACTTCTCGGCCACCTTCCAAGGGAAATAACGGACGTCTATAAATTAATAAATAACATCCAAAACAACCAAACAAGATTTCTATGAAATTTTAGCGTTCAAATTATGCGCTTTCAAGCTATTAAATTGATGGAGTTTAATTTTATTAAGAAAGTTATTTATTTTTTGATGGACGTCCCGCTTTTCCTTTACTTGATGTGCTTGTCCAGGAAATCCAAGGTCCGCTGCCAGGCGAGTTTCGTCGCCTCAGGGTCGTGGCGCTCACCGGTTTCGTTGCCGAACCCATGCTGGGCCTGATAGCGATAAAACTCGTAATTTACCGTCCCCTCCTTTA
>CALZJV010000297.1 GCA_945787595.1 uncultured Desulfobacterales bacterium
GCGAGACCAATCCGGGCTGTCCTTCAGATAGATCGTTGCGCTGCTGTCTTTATTTTCGAGCTTGTTGACCCAGTAGCGGATTTTATAGTGGTCGTACATTCGCATAAATTCCGTGGCGATAATCGCGGCAAAGCGCTTGTCCCCTTCGGCAGCGGGTTCCGATGGCCGGAGATCAAAGGTCAGGGCATCGCCCTGTTCGAGCGATCCCGGGCTTCCGATCATAGGAATTACATCATAACGGTAGCTGCGGTCTGCCGTCACGGTATAGTCGTTCCAGCGAAACCGCTGAAACGGCGCCTGGTCCGATCGAATGTCATCGCCGAAATCCCCACCGCTCCCCTTGAACCGCTTTTGTCCGTTGAGCCAGTCGAGCCTGAGTGCTTCACCGGTTTCGGGGTCAAAATCTGTTCGCCGCACGGCAAATCCCATGAGCTGTTTCGGCAGGTCTTTTTTTTTCACATCCCACCCGATAATAACCGAGTGGGTTCCCACCAGAGCCGCTCCCCAGAAAAAACCTTTCTTTGAACGAACCACCGGTTTATATTCTGTTTCGATAGCCATCTAAAAACCTCCTTTCGGAACTCGGGGTCACCCAATATGAAAAGTATCACCAGTGATTAAGTGGTTACTACACAATCATAGAAAAGTAAAAATTATAGATAGGACATTACCCGCATTCCGGTCGAAAATAAAAATTTCCTAAAAGATGGACAAAAAATCCCGCTCTCAGATAAAAAGGCTCAAGGTGCAAGGCACACAGCCCATGAAATGAAAGCTTAAACGACGGAAGAAAAAACCCCACTATCTTTTTGAGACGTGGGGTTTTTAACCGCGCTTAATCATCCGCTATCCTTATTCAAGTGTTAAAGGACGAATGCATATTCTTATGTTCAGATGAGACTGACTGTAGCAAAACCATCTGAAAAGTCAAGGGATTGGAATTGACCACCCCGGTTAAATATACATTGTTCAGTATTAAATATACACACTATGATTAGCAGCAAATAGAATTAGCAGGTTCTGAAGCGGAATAATTTAACTGGGCAGGCAGACCCACGCAGACGCACACAGATATTATTGGGTTAATTTAAAAGAGGTTCTATTTCTCACGGGCGGCCTCATCCAGCACGGTTCTGACAATGTTGGCCATTTGGTTCGCAACGAACGGTTTGATAACCATCTTTTTAACACCGATCTTTGCTGCCTTTTGCTTGGATATTTTTTTGCTAAAACCGGTACAAAGAATAATGGGCAGGTCCGGCTTTATTTTTAGAAGTTCTACGGCCAGTTTGTCCCCGGTCATTTTTGGCATAGTCAAGTCACTGATAACAAGATCGACATCATCCGGTGATCTTTTAAAAGTCGCCAATGCTTCCAGGCTTCCATGACAGGGTGTTACCTGGTAACCGAACTTTTGCAGAATCCGCCGACCCAGTTCGACCAGTGCCGGTTCATCATCTACGAACAAAATGCGCTCACAGCCGGTCGGCAGGGCCGTATCGTCCCGTTTTTCAAACAAAGCGGCACGCTTAATAGCTGGGAAGTACACATTGAAGGTGGTGCCGTAGCCGGGTTTGCTGTAGGCTTGAATCGTACCGCCATAGCTCTGGACAATGCCGAGAACCACGGATAATCCCAGACCGGTGCCTTCGCCTTTTTCCTTGGTCGTAAAATAGGGGTGAAATATTTTGTCAATGATTTCTGCCGGTATTCCTTTGCCGGTATCCGCCACGCGGAGCTTAATGTAGATGCCCGGTTTCAGGCCCGGATATAGATATATTTCTTGCCGGGTCAGGTCGACCTCCGTCAAGCGGATGATCAGTTGCCCGCCGCTATCATCCATGGCCTGAGCGGCGTTCGTACATAAATTCATGATAATTTGATGAATTTGAATGGGATCGGCCATCACATTGTCCAGGTCGGAGTCTATTTGCTGAGAAATTTCAATGCTTGAAGGCAGAGAAGAACGCAAGAGCTTAAGTGCTTCTTTGATCAAAGGTTCAATCTGAAGCGGTCTGAGTTCGCGTTTATTTTGACGGCTGAAGGTCAGGATTTGGCTAACCAGGTCCCTGGCCCGTATACCGGCAATGATTATCTGCTCCAAATTTTGATGCTGAGGGGTTCCCTTTTGGGTCTCATTGAGCGACAATTCAGCGTATCCGATTACGGCCGAGAGGATGTTATTGAAATCGTGTGCGATTCCGCCTGCAAGGGTGCCAATGGCTTCCATTTTCTGAGATTGGATCAGGGCCGTCTCCAGCTGTTTGGTTTGTTCCTCCGCAAGTTTTCGCGCGGTAATATTTGTGAACATGGCCCGCGTGCCCACCGTCCGACCTTCATCGTTGACTTTGGGCAAAGCACGCAGCAGGGTATGCACAGCCTTTCCGTCGCGGGCAACAAATGTCCGCTCTTCGGCACTGAATTTTCCATTGAGTGCCCGTTGATATCCACCCTGTTCCATCAATTCTTTGATTGAATCCTCAGTATAGTATTTTTTCAAAGGCGTGTTGATGACTTCCCGGCGGCTGTAACCGAGCACTTCGCTAAACATGTTGTTCACATCTTGGATATAGGGCTCACCCTGGCGGTTCTCGGTTATGACGTACATGACGGGTGCCTCATTAAACAGATCCCGGTAACGGCGTTCGCTGGCGGCCAGGGTTTGTTGCCACTTTTTGCGCTCGGTAATGTCCATCAGCACGCCATAAAAGACGATGCCGTCGTCCTCTTTGACCGGACTGGAACTTCCCGCGAGCCATATGCTTTCCCCACTGGGTTTGATAAACCGGCCTTCGTAGTACCAGGGACGGACATGATTGACGGCGTCTCTAATCGATTCCATAAAAGCTGTCTTTTCATCATCCGGAATACGCGCATAGAATTCCTCGAAAAACCGATCGGTAATAGCGTCCACCCCAAAGAACTCAAAATACTTATCGCTGACAAAGCGGATAGAATAAACATGATCTTGGGTGGCATGGAATTCATACACCACACCGGGAAGATTGGCGCTGAGGTTTTTAAGCTGTCTCTGGCTGTCACGTATTTTCTTCGCCTGAGCATAGGCCTCGGTAACATCCCGAAACACCAGAACCACACCCACAATTTTTCCGTCAGCTCCGCGAATGGGTGCACCGCTATCCGAAATTTGATACTCATTTCCTTCTTTTTTCACTAAAACAGTATGATTGGCCAGTCTTATGATTTTACCCTCTTGCAACACTTTTTGGGCCGGATTTAATTCCGGTACTCGGGTGTAGGCATTGATTATATGAAATACCTCCGGCAACGGCCTTCCTACCGCCTCTGCAGCCGCCCATCCGGTTAAATGCTCGGCCATGGGGTTCATGCGGGTTACCACTCCATCGGTATCTGTGGTAATCACCGCATCACCGATGGAATCGAGGGTAATTCGCAGGTCTTGTTCACTCCGACGCAGATCTTCTTCGGCTTGCTTGCGAGCACTGATATCCTGTGACACGGAAAGCAGGCACACCTTCCCGGATATCTCAATAACTTCGGCTGAAAACAGCATGATCAGCGTCTCACCGGCTTTGGTCAACCGCCGGACCTCATAATTGCGGACATATCCCTGATCCTCGATCCGGTTCAAAATGATTTGCCGGTCATCCGGGTTTTCCCATGCCCCGATTTCCAGAGACGTGCGCCCAATGACTTCTTCGCGGCTATAGCCCATGGTATGCAAAAAGGTTTCATTCACCTCAATATAGCGACCGCTTTTCATGGAACTTAACACAACCCAGACAGGACTGTTGTTAAAGGCTTTAAAGTATTTTTCTTCCGATTGCTTTATTTCATTTAAAATTTGATTCTTTTCTGTAATATCCTCGACGATACCCTCAATGAGTCTCGCACCGGTTTGCGGGTCGGATATGAAATGTGCATTCATGCTCACATCGATGATCTGCCCATCGCGTCGTATGAACTGGGTAAGGAAGCCGGTGATGCTTTCTTGGTCATTGTCATGCAACTGTGCAATCAGCCGTTTGCGATCCTCAGGCATGACGTAAAGCTCACGGGCAACGTCGGTTAATTCGGCGAGCAAGGCTTCCGGGGACGAGTATCCGTACATTTTCGCCAGGGCGGCATTGGCCGTCAGCATCCGGCCATCGAGGGTACTTTGAAAGATCCCCTGCGCTGAATGGTCGAAAATACTGCGGAAGTTGCGCTCGGAACGTTCGAGCTGACCCTGGTGTTTCCGGTCCGCTATCCAGGAATCGATCAGCCTAACCGCTATCTTGGCCAGCGGTTTGGCCTGATCCAAATTGCCGGTAATACCAATCCCGGCTATCCGTTTGCCGTCGACCACAATCGGACAGCTGTATCCCACCCGGACCAACGCATCCCGGGCGGCCTCTTCGGGGGTCACCTCATATTCATCGACCAGGCCTTTCATGATTTTATCGGCACCGGCATGAAGATCTCCGATGCGGCTCTTATCGGTGGCCTGGACGATATAGCCTTTTTCATCGTATATCAGTACGGGATAACCGGTTTCCGTCCCGATAACTTCCATAAAATGCTCCACCGTCTCCCAGAATTTGCCTGAAAGCAGCATGATTCACACTCCGTTATTGAAATAAAATACTTGTAGTCTGGGTTTATTTTGGAGGACGCATTATTCATTATGGCTCCAGCGGCGGCCGTAATGATTCAGGAAAATAAAATTTTCGAACGCCTTGCGTCCTTTGGCAATGTGCCGACCTTCAGGCCTGCCGAAGGTCATGCAGATCACGACCTTCTTTTCATTCGGCACTCCCAATATTTCTTTAACCCTATTTTCATCGAAAGCGCCTATCCAACACGTCCCATAGCCGAGATCGGCCG
Organism: uncultured Desulfobacterales bacterium; assembly: GCA_945787595.1. Next base: position 4,849 of record CALZJV010000297.1, read on the forward strand.
CCTGCAGCGTAAAATTGGTGAGCGCGATGGTAATGTCCACCATATGCCATTTTTGACCGGGATCGGCAACACCGGCAATGAAATAGGTGCAGTTGCCCACAAAACTCTGATTGGAGCATGCGCCGACAAGGCGGCGCTTTATCTCAGCGTCGCCGACAAAGATAAACTCCCAGTTCTGCCCATTGTTGGCCGAAGGGGCTAGCTGCAAAGCTTTGCAAAGCGTCTCCATGTGATCAGGCGGGATCAACGACTCGGCATATCTGCGAATGCTGAGGCGGCTGGCGATAGCTTCTTTAACTTCCATTTTAATAACCTCCAAATCAAATTGGGACACGGATAAACACGGATTACACCGATGTTTTAGTCATTATTTTTATTATGAAAGAATGAAACACAAACATTGTTGGGAATCCATGTAAATCTGTGCAAATATTAATTGGCATTTGGAATTTTCAAAATTTTGAGCCGAATAATACTGCATTAGAGCGAAAATTAGCTTCTAGTTTCGGGCTCATTGAAACATAAGTTTTTTTCGGTCTTCGAAAGGTGGATACCGTCAGGGCAGCATGCTGATGAGGTGGCTGGCCTGCCCTTTTGTCAGTCCCTTTGGGACCTTTATTTTTCTGCTGCGCAATACTCTGAGCTGCTTATCCGAAGCCGGCGTACGCCGCCAGTGGGTGTCGCGGGCTACGAGCCGGACTGATTCTTTCAGGTGATGGGTTACATGGGCTTCAGATATTTTAATGGCTGAACGGATATCCTGGCCGCGTCCGATGACCGTTTCCTTTCCGCTTTGGCGAATAACCGCTTCCCATTCGTCAAGGATGGTAGGCGCAACAATGATGGCTTTGCCGCCGGCCAAACCCAGGCGGTAACCCCCTTTGCTCACAGCGACCCAGGCAAAACGGCTGTGTGGCAGCAGCTCGACCGGTGTTTCCAGGTCCAGCAAATCGATCTTGCGGCAACGGTAACGCAGATCGCTTAAGGATAATGTCTGGTCGATGGAAATCCAGGGACGATGCATCTCTACCCAGCGAATGGCTTGTTGAACTTCGTCGGTGGTGTGCCCCTCCAGATCAAATTTTTCTGAAAATCCGAAAAGGCTTGGAAGGGTCGTGAGGGTGTGGTCACGGGTGACGTCTACAATATCGATGATGGTCACATTCTGCTTACCCGGATGCAACCGTGTTCCGCGGCCGATCATCTGGGTATACAACAGGGCGGACTTTGTCGGACGCGCCAGTATAATGCCGGAAACCGACGGTTCGTCATAGCCTTCCGTAAGCACCATACAGTTTGCAAGTATTTGAATCCGTCCGGTGTGAAAATCCTCCAGGACTTTTGCCCGGGCGCCATGGTCCATCTCGCCGCTGACTGCAGCAGCCGGGATACCTGCAGCGTTAAAAGCATTTGCAACACTGCGCGTGTGGGCAACATCGACACAAAAACACAGCGTCTGGCGGTCTTTGAGTTTGGAGCGAAAAACCTCCACTACCAAATCGTTGCGCGGGGCAATATTGACTGCCTGCGATAGATGAGACGTCACAAAATCACCCATGCGCGTTTTCACACGGGACAGGTCGATGTCGGTTTCGACCCGATAGGCAGCCACGGGAGCAAGATACCCCGCCTGAATCATTTCCGGTAGGCTGCGGGAGAAAATAATTTGTTGAAATACAGCATCGAGCCCCTGTCCGTCTCCGCGCTTGGGTGTGGCCGTAAAGCCGACCATTAGTTTAGGGGTATCCGTTTCAAAGACGCCAAAATAGTCAAGCACGCGCTTGTAGGTGGCTGCGGTCGCGTGATGGGCCTCATCCACCACGAGTAAAAAAAACCGGTTTGGATCCAGACGCTGCAGACGTTTCGATCCCCGGCGCCCCAATGTGGGCACACTCGCCACAACAACATCACATGCGGGGTCGGCGATCCGCCCGGCCTGTTCTACCGCGATCTTCAAGTCAGGATTTGCCCGTCGGATTTTATCGCAGGCCTGTTCGAGAAGCTCGGCACGGTGGGCCAATACCAGCATTTGGTTTCGCATTCGAAAATAGCGCGGAAATTCAGCAAAGATCACTGTTTTCCCCGAACCGGTAGGCAGACAGGTAAGCTGCCGGCGGACGCCGGCCCGGTAGCCCACCATGATTGCCTCCAAACAATCGCGCTGGTAATCGCGGAGGTCAAACGTTCTGTTCGCAGGATCTGGATCTGACATGTTATCAGAAGCCTATAATCTCAATCGAGTGAAATGCGCACATACTGCCGGGTAGCTGTGTTTCTCATCAACTCGGGTTTTGTCAATGGACGCGATCTGAGGTCTTTAAACCACATCTAAGGATATATCGGAAAATACACCATTTCTGAAGGGAAAATTTGACACCTGGGTTCTCAATATTTAATATTCTAAAGGTCAACCGGTTCTTTTCTAATACGCCGAAGTGCCGAACGAGATGTTCAATGGTTAGATGGGGTTTCAAAACCTCAGATCAGGTTCGAGGGTAAAAGGCGCAGGCCGAGTTGATTTTAACTCAATCAGGGCAGGAACGTGTGAAGATCCGGGTCCAGAGGGCCCGGCTTTGGTCCACCCCCGAGGGGTGATATGGGTGATTACATTTGCCAGCAGTGTTCAGGTGTCGGGTGTCAGGTGTCAGCAACCGAAGTCGACCCGCTGTGTCGGTGTCGCTCATTAGAGGACAACCTGGGTGCCTATCGAGAAAAGGAGGCTCGCAAAGCAGCACGCGCTCTTGGTGTGCGGGATATATTTTTTCTTCCCTATATTGATCCATATATGGAAATCAATGGTACCGCCCGTCCGATCGATGTACCGCTGCAAGAATTCACCCGGGCGATCGGAGAATATGTCAAGAGAATCCGGCCTGAACTTGTGATCACCCACGGTTCCAATGGAGAGTACGGGCACCCGCAGCATATCTACACCCACCGGGCAACTCGTATGGCCCTGGCAAATGGCGCGCCGCATGCAGCGCTGCTAAGTTGGTGTGCCTGGTACGAGCCGGCTGATCATGAGCGCATATTGAATAAAGATGACCGCGCAGATATCGTCCACAACGTCACGCCCTGGCTCGATGCCAAGATTGCAGCTGCCCTCTGCCATCAGACCCAACACGCAATGTTTCTACGTAATTCCGGAGCTCCTTCCGTTCGCGACATGGTCTGGAATACGGAGAGTTTTCATATCTGGCAAGGGCCTTTACCAGGAGACCTATCCCTAACGTTGCAAAAGCCGGTTTCCGATTAACTTTTGCTTGCAATTTGATGCCGGGTGCCTTATGTTTTGCGCCGATTCATTTTGGATCGCAAACATCAACACGATATTGTTTTGACGATTACAGATGGTGGCCCGACCGATTTTGGTCGGGCGTTTTTGTTGCAACAGAGAGGCTCTTTTTTGCTGGGTGGGTCGGCTGTTGACAGGCAACAGGCATATGACCCGCAAGGGGTATGCGACCCGCAGTATTTTTCAAAACGCAAACAGGAGCCTCATGATGATCCCCGAATTTAATGAGTTTGACCTGCAGCCGCAGCTGGTGCAGACGCTCGCAGACATCGGCTACACCGCACCGACACCGATCCAGTCCACCGTCATTCCGGCCATGCTTGCCGGGCAGGATGTGATTGGTCAATCCCAGACAGGGTCCGGAAAAACCGCGGCGTTTTCCTTGCCCATCCTGCATAACCTTCAAAGCGGTCAGCGCCATGTGCAAAGTCTGGTGATAGCCCCCACCCGTGAGCTGGCCATCCAGGTGGCGGATGCCATGTACACCTACGGCCGACAGACCGGCGTGCGTGTCCTGGCCGTTTACGGCGGCCAGCCTTATGACCGCCAAATCAGCCGTCTCAAAAAAGGCGTGGACGTTGTGGTCGGAACCCCCGGTCGCCTGCTCGACCTGATCCGCAGAAACGTGCTCAAACTCGACCGGGTTGTGACCGTCGTGCTCGATGAGGCCGATGAAATGTTGAGCATGGGCTTTATCGCGGACATCGAGACTATTTTAGATCGGACCGCGTCCAGCCGTCAGACCGCACTTTTTTCGGCCACCTTGCCGCAACGCATTCTCCGGTTGGCCGAGCGACACATGAACGCACCCCAATCTTTTAAGATCGGGTGTAAACAACTCACGGTGGAGACCGTAGAACAGCGCTATTACCTGGTTAATGAGGCCGATAAACCGGCAGCCCTCACACGCCTGTTTGAAATCGAGCCCATCGCCAGTGTGCTTATCTTTGCCCGCACGCGCCTTGGCACGGCCGAGCTGGCCAATGAGCTGACGCTGCGGGGAATTCCAGCCGAGGCCTTGAGCGGGGACATGAGCCAGGATGCCCGGGTGCAAGTGCTCAACCGCTTCCGTGACAACAAGCTCAAAGTGCTGGTGGCGACCGATGTGGCTGCCCGCGGGCTTGACATCGACGATATATCGCATGTCTTCAACTATGATCTCCCGCAGGATCCGGAAATCTATGTGCACCGTATCGGTCGCACCGGGCGCGCCGGGAAATCGGGCATTGCCATCACCCTTTTAACACCCAAGGAAGGCTGGGGGTTGCGCCGGATCGAAAGGTTAACCAAACAAAAAATTACTCGCATGATGCTGCCGAGCGCTGAAGATATCAATCTGCACCGCGAAGCACAGCTGATGGAGAAAGTGATGGTCTGGTTGCGGCGTGGACGCTGCAACCGGGAGCGTGAGATCGTGGCACAGCTACTTGAAGACGGTCACGACCTGGCTGAGGTTGCCGCCGTGGCCCTGAAACTGGCTCGTACCGAGGAAAAACAACGCCCGATTGTACCCCTTGCGGTGGCGGAATTCGGCGCCCCTGTCACCGGCCAAGCGTTCAAGCGCCCCGATCGTCGCAAAGGCCGCGGTCGGGTGAGTGCTTCCCATGAAAAAGGAATGGTCCGCCTTTTGTTGAGCACCGGCCGGGCCGACGGCGTTCGCGTCAATCATGTCGTGGGCTCGCTATCCCACTGCGCCGACATCCCCGGTCGTTCGCTGGGCAAAATCAGCATTCAGAAGCAACACACCCTGGTGGATGTGCCTGAAAAGCTTGTGGGGCGACTGTTGGGCCAAGATACCAACTACCGCATCGGCAACAAAACCGTCACGGTTCAGCGGGCCTGATTTTTCTCCCTTCGACTCGTTTTTGAGCGGCAGGCGCGGCTCGCCGCCACCGCGGGGCAGGATACTCTTGTCCTCCGAAGCGACCCATACAAACCGCGACCGTGATTTACTCCCTCTGTATGCGCAAACCCGGAAACGACGCACATGGAAGCTGCAACTCATCAGAAGCCGCTCAAATTCCTTACTCGGCTCAGCCGACCATACAGCCAGACATCCCTGTTCGCGCAAGGCGCGGCGACAGGCCCGAATTCCTTCACGACCGTACAGACGGTGGTTCCCTGAGTCTGTCAGCGCGCCGGGACCATTATCGATATCCAGCAGAATCGCATCGAATCTGCTCTTGCAACGTGAGATATACTCGAAAATATCACCCGTCTTAAGGTCAACTCGTTCGTCCCCCAGCGGCTGGCCGTTGAGTTCTCCGAAGAACTCACGATTCCATTCTACTACAGCGCCCAACAGTTCACCCACCGCCACCTGGGCGTTGGGGCTGAGCATATCGAGAGCCTGGCGCAGGGTATAGCCCATACCCAGGCCTCCGATGAGAATGCTGGGTGCCTTTAGGCCGACCAGATGCGCACATCCCAGCCGCGCCAGCTCCAGTTCCGACTCATGTTGGCGACTGTGCATCAAGTCCTGACCGTTGATCATGATCGAAAAATCACGGCCATGCTGATAAAGCACCATCTCACCTCCGTCCGGGGTCCGGGCTGTAGCTATTTTTACTCGCGGTTTCATGGTGGTATCCTATTCAATAAATCTCATATTTAGCCAACCTGCCGTCAAGCCCGCCGGCCTTGATCGGTTTTTTCCATGATGCCTTCAGTCCGATTTTTTTGATATGCGCCCGTTCTCCGAAATAAACAAAAGCGGCCGAGCCTTTACATTTTTGTTTCAGAAAATCACCGAGATTTTTATAAAACAATTCAAGGTCCTCGTCTCTCCCCATCCGAATGCCATAAGGCGGATTGGTTACAATGACATGCTCTTCGAGGCCGGGCAGGTTCCTGAAATCCGCCTCCGCAACGCTGACGTTATTTCCGAAATGGAGCCCCATCAGGTTTGTCCGCGCCGCGCTGACAGCCTCCGCGGACACATCACTGCCCGCAATCAGCCCTTTCGGCAGTTGCCGGATGTTTCCGTCGGCCTCTTTTTTTTCCCGCTTCCAGACCGCGCCGTCAAAATCAGGCAGAAATTCAAAACCGTATCGATTCCTGAATACACCCGCAGGAATATTGCTATACCGCATGAGCGCTTCACACAAAAGAGTTCCCGAGCCGCACAAAGGATCATATAAAGGAACAGAACCGTCCCATTGGCTGAATCGGATAATTGCGGCGGCGACGGTTTCCTGCATCGGCGCCCAGACGGTCTCCTCTCTGTATCCTCTGCGGTGAAGCGCGCCGCCGGAAGTGTCGAGGCTAATTATTGCCTTATCGTTCCTGATATGAAGGTTCAGCAGAATATCCGGATTCCTTACCGAGACATCCGGACGCTGACCGGTTTTTTCTCTGAAATAGTCGACAACCGCGTCTTTAAGGCGGAGGGCGGCATACTTTGAATGCGAAATCGCACTGTCGGAAACATTCCCCGATACTGCAAAGGTATTGCTTTCTGCAAAAAAGTCTTCCCACTCGATCTGTTTGGCCTTTTTATACAGCGTATCGGTATCATGACAAGCAATTGATAGTAAGGGCGCAAGGCACCGTGAGAGAAGCCTGGTCAGATAATTAATTCGATACAGGGTTGGTTTGTCTGCCTTGAAATGAATTCCACTAAAGTCCGGGCTGACATCTTTGGCGCCGAGTTCAACCAATTCCTTTGCGCCGGCCTCTTTTAAGCTGTCGGCTATCTGGGCGAAATAACGACAATCCCTCTGATACTGATATACCGTTGCTTGCTGCTTTTCTCTTTTAAGGCGTTTGACCGTATTGGCTGATACCATTTTTCACCGCTTTCGTTTCAATCGGTGTCGCAAAGAAGGCTTTAGATATTGCTTGATCAATTCAATCCTTTTGCAGTAATAGCTGTTAGGCGCCTGAGTAAAGATCCGGGTCCAGAGGGCCCGGCTTTGGTCCACCCCGGAGGTATGATATGGGTGATTACATTTGCCAGCAGTGTTCAGGTGTCGGGTGTCAGGTGTCAGCAACCGAATTCGACCCGCTATCTCGGAGTCGCCCATTAAATAGACTTTCTTTCACCGGTGT
>CALZJV010000298.1:0-10208 GCA_945787595.1 uncultured Desulfobacterales bacterium
AAGCCCGTTTCCCGCTGCCACCATGATGATCAGCATAAAAATGCCCCAAAACACTCCGAATGCGGTCAAAAAGGAGCGCAATTTATTCTTTCTGAGCGTACCGGCGATTTCCAGCCAGTTGTCTTTGTCAAAAATCATTAGCTCACTTTAGGCATTGGTTTACTAAGTGCTCCTATTCATAATTACGGCAAAATATTCGCCGTAACATTATTTCCCACAGGGGCACTGAGTGTTGAATGGATTCGATTTTTAATTTCTTTTTTGGACAGGATTTACAGGATAAATGGGATTTTTTTCGCCTACGGCGAGATACCGTTGGGCCGAAGACCCTTTTATCTGAATAATCCTGTAAATCCTGTCTGATATTCTCTTTTTTCTCTATAATCCATTCCGCAAGTTTTACGTTACTGTATTTATGAATCTTTGTACTAAGTCATATCAACCTGTTATAATCTGAGACCGAAGAAATAAATCTATTAAAGTAGGGTTAGTTGTCCTGTCTTTATTCACTGCGCAAGGCCTCCACCGGTAATATGTTGGCGGCTTTTCTGGCCGGTATAAATCCGGCGATCAAACCCGCTAAAACCAGCAAGATGACAGCCCCGATCGCAGCTTTAAAATCAACCTCCGGGTTTTGAAAGAGTTCGACCGCCGGAATATGGGCCGATGCCAGTTCAATCACACCCACGCCGGCGACCAGTCCGATGAAGCCCGCGAAGGAGGTAATCAAAACGGATTCCGTTAAAATCAGATTGATAATCGACGAGGGTGTGGCCCCCAGGGCCTTTCGAATACCGAGCTCGCGGGTCCTTTCTTTTACGGAAATGAGGATAATGTTACTGACACCAACGATGCCTGCGATAATGGTTCCAACGCCGATCACCCAAATGAATATACGGATACTGCTGAACAGATTCATGTATTTTTGATAACGCACGAGGCTGTTCCACATTCTGAGCGCCTTCTCGTCGCCGATGTCAAAATTATGCCGCCTTCTTTAATGGTTGCCTTGCCGGCGGTAAACATCAATGCGTGAATCCGGTTGCCGCCGCCGAACACCTTCTGGACCGTTGAAATCGGTAGATAAAGCCAACGCAATGGCCGCTCGGATCCTTCGTCGAAATGCACCCCGACAACTTTAAACGGCACGCCGTTGACATTGATGTATTTCCCGACGGCCGATTCATTCCTGAAAAGTTGCTCCTTAACCAGCGTACCGATAGTGGCGACTTTGCGAAATTGCGCAACGTCAATTTCATTTATCAATCTTCCGTCGGCGAGAATGGTTTTTTCCAGATAATGATGGTCGGGATGGCAGGCCACGATGTTAAAGGAACCGTATTCCTTTCTATAGCTGACGAGATTATTGTCCCACAGATAGAATCTGGCCGTAATATGCTCAATTCCCCGTATTGAGGATTTAATTTTTTCATAATCATCATTGGTAAATTGAATGCGCCGTCCGGGCTGTAAACCTTTATAGGGTTTGCTGGTTTGTCCGCGATGCACCCAAATGCTGTTGGTGGCGATATTTTTAAATTCCGCTTTGACACCGTTTTCAATGCCGCTACCGGAACCCAGCAAAAGGATGAGCATGAAGATACCCCAGGATACACTGAAGCCGGTCAGCATGGTCCGCAACTTGTTCTTGCGAACCGTGCTGTAAATTTCCTGCAATTTGTCGATGTCAAACAGCATCTGTTACCTGCCTGCGTTTTCAGGACCCCGCGCCGTTATCGATATTGCCGTCCCTTAATCGAATTGTCCTGGCAGTCATGGCGGAAATGTCGTGCTCATGGGTGACGATGATCACGGTCACGCCGCTTTGATTGATCGTTTTCAATAGATCCATCATCTCAAAGGAGGTTTCGGTGTCCAGGGCACCGGTCGGCTCATCGGCTAAAATAACTTTGGGTTTCGAAATCATGGCCCTGGCGATGGCGACACGCTGCTGCTGGCCTCCGGACAACTCGCCGGGCAGGTGATCCGCCCAATCGCGCATGCCCATTTTATCCAGGTATTCGAGTGCGGTTGCATTACGCTTACGCCGGCCAATTTTTTGGTAGTAAAGGGGCAGGGCGACATTTTCCACCGCACTTTTGAAGGAAATTAGATTGAACGCCTGAAAAACGAAACCAAAAAACCTATTTCTGAAATAAGCCGCCTGTCTTTCACTCATTTTTCCTAGAATACGGTTATCCAGCTGATATTCGCCGGAATCATAGGTATCCAGCAGGCCGATAATATTCAGCAAAGTAGATTTACCTGACCCCGAGGGGCCCATTATCGATACAAGTTCGCCGGCACCGATGTTCAGATCGATGCCTTTTAAAACGTGCAATTCATTGCTGCCCATGGCGTATGTTTTATGTAAATTTTTAAGCCTAATCATCTTGATGCCAAAAAAACAAAACCCCGTCTTTCAGGATGAAAAACGGGGTTTGTTGTCTATTAGATCATGCAGCCCCCATATTTAGGGTTCGCCGATATTAATCGTTTTTAATCGTGCCCATTGAAATATGCACTATATTCCTGTCTGGAAAAACTCAATTTTAGACAGCCCGGTAATTCTTCATAGCTGATATTTATTTAAAATGCAATAACCGCAAAGATATGGTTGCAGGTGGGGTCTCTATATGAAAGGAGGTTTTTCGGTCGGATAGCAGATGAGTGAAGGTTATCGCAGGACCAGGTCCGACAGCCTCATCGGAATCCTGAAACGGATCTCGAAAAGGCCGCTATTAATTCAGACCTCGTTTAATAGTTTACTGGTTGAATGGTTGATTAGGTAAATTATAGTCATAATTTTAGACTGTTACGATTGTTAATACATGAAGTGTCCAATTATTTTGCAAATATGGGATAAATCCATATTTACAACCACTTAACCAATCAACTAATCAACCAATCAACGATATCTGTAATTTCAGTCCTGAATGAGGGCCTCGCTTTGGCTGTCGAGGCTGCTGGTGGCCTCGTCCAGCACCAGGATGCGAGGGTCTTTGAGAATTACCTTGGCAATGGCGATCCGCTGCCGCTCACCCCCGCTCAAGCGATAGCCTCTCGCTCCCACCACCGTGTCGTACCCATCCGGCAGGCCGGCGATGAAATGGTGGATATTGGCCGCCTGGCAAGCCGCCTCAACCTCGGCCTGGGAGGCGTCAGGTGCGGCATAGAGGAGATTGACCTTCAGCGTGTCGTTAAAAAGATAGGTTTCCTGAGTGACCATCCCGATGGCCTTAGCCAATGAGACCTGAGACAGATCTCGCAGGTCGTGACCGTCCAAACAGATCTTGCCGCCGGTAGGATCATAGAGACGTGGCAATAAGTAGGTAACTGTGGTTTTCCCGGCACCGCTGGGCCCAACCAAGGCCGCCAGTTCACCGGGTTTGATCTCAAAGCTCACGGTTTCCAGCGCCATTTGGCGGCTCGGTTTTTGGGGTAAGATCGAGGCTGTCGAGGCAGTTTCTCTCGCAGGTCGATCAACCCTCAACCCCAATAGGGCCGAACCGCCGTCACCGCCCTCTGTGTAACTAAAGGTAACGTCATGAAAGGCGACCGCACCAGTGACATCCGGCAGCATAATCGCATTAGATTTATCCCGGATTTCGATCGGGAGATCCAGCACCTCAAAGACTCGCTCGAAGCTGACCATACTGGTGGCGAACTCGACATGGGCATTGCTGATGGAAGTTAGCGGCCCATAGAGTTGGGTCAAATAGGCGCTGAAGGCCACGATCGTCCCCACGCTGAAAACGCCTCGTAAAACCATGTGCCCACCAATCCAAAACATCACTGCGGTTCCGACTGCGCTGATCAGACCCAGTCCCATAAAAAACCAACGCCCCACCACAGCCGAGCGAACGCCGATGTCGGCCACTGCTTTGCTGCGCTGTCGAAACCTGTCCCTTTCATCGGCTTGCCGTCCAAACAGTTTGACCAGCAAGGCCCCGTCGATGTTGAGGGTCTCCTGCATCAGGGTATTCATCTTGGCGTTCAACTCCAGGCTCTTACGGCGGATTTTGCGCAACTTCCGACCTACCCGCCTGGTCGGCGCAACAAATAAGGGTACGATCGCAATGCTCAAGAGGGTCAGACGCCATTCCAGCGAGAACATCATTGTCAAGGTGGCGACAACGGTCACAAGATTTGAGACAATGTTGATAAAGGTGCCCGTCAGGGCGTTCTGGGCGCCAACAACATCGTTGTTGAGCCGGCTCATCAGCTCCCCCGTTTTGGTGTGGGTAAAAAAGCGCAGGCTCATCTGCTGCATGTGGTTGAAAAGGGCATTGCGCAGATCAGCGATCAGGCCCTCGCCGATGGTCGCGCTGAGGTAACGCTGCCCGAAGCCTATTGCCGCAGTAAGAATCGGTATACCGATCATGCCCAGGGCCAGCCAGTTGAGCCGGGTCGTGTCTCCGTTCATGATGGCGTTGTCGATGAGATCGCGATAGAGCAGAGGCGGAATCAAGCTTAAAGCGGTAATGGCCAAGATGGTCGTTAATAGCCCCAGGACCTTCAGCTGATAGGGCTTAGCATACCCCCACACGCGACGAAACAAAGCCCAACTTATCTTGGGGCGATCACGCACTTGGTCGTATCTGATATACGTCCACCAACCGCTGCCGAGACCGTTTGACATCATATCACCTCACATGGCAGAAGCCATGAGTCTGCAGATTGAATTCTATAGTAGTACCCTAACGTTAGTTCCCAAAACAATTCGAACACTATACCCTTCCATGTTGAAAAAGCAACGTCTTCTCTTTTCTTTGACGATACCTCTCAATTTTCACCTTAGTAAAAAAATATTTGGTTTTCGATTTTTCCCCACTCGAATTTGCGCTACCATCTATCCTGTTATATTTCCCGCACGCAATTGCCGGCAGCCCAGCGAAAATAAAGCAATTCATCACATTTCAGATGGGATTAATTCCTTGACGGCATTTGGCTTTCGTGAAATAAATTTGAAACATTTTCAAAACATCATCCGCACTCAGTAGAGCTGTACTTTGCATTTAAAAGTAACAGGAATAAAGTATGGCAACCGAAATATTGAAAATTGAAAACCTCGATCAGTATCTGCTGTTAAAAAACGGCAATTATCTTTACAAAATTCCCTTCCGCGAAGGTTATGCCGTTTTAAAGGTCTATTATGGTAGCCGTAGCATGTTGCGTTACATCAGCGGCAGTATCAGCAACTTTTTCGAAGGGCAAACCTCCTTTATGCCGCGCGCCCGCATGGTGAATGAAAAAAAGTGCTTGAATATCTGGCGCGAAGCCGGTTTCCGCGTATTTGATACATATGGAGATGTCATTGTCAAAGACCTGCCCGAAGGCGGCTACATGCTCTTCGAGTATTTGTCCGCCTTAAAGTTTATCGATTATTTCGGGGAGGCATCCGTTGCGCTTGAAGATCGATTGGGCACCTACCGTCGCTTTCTCAAGGAGTGGTACCGGCGACACGACATGGCGATAAAACGGCAGGAACCGCGATTGGTTCACGAGAACGGTGACCTGAAACACGTCATGATCGTCGATGATCAATTCTTATTTTTTGATTTCGAGATGACCTACCGTTCCCGCCGAAAGGTGAAGGAATTTGTTACCCGGGAGATTTTGGCATATCTGAAGTCTCTGGGTAAAATCGTGGGACCGCAATTGTTTCCGGTGTTTCTAAAGGAAACCATTGATCATTATCCGGATACTGAGTTGCTGAAGAACACCCATCGGGTTATGTTCGCCCATCCGAACCCGGTCATTCGTATGGCCCGCATTGTCGATCGACGATTTTATCCCAGCGCAAAAAAACCTTTTTCCAAGCATAACGTGGCGCGACAGCTGAAGAAAATGCTGTCCGCCCATACGGAACACGCTGGATGAAGACCTCCCGTTCACGGCCCCAGAAGGACGGCATCCCCTTTGCTTTGCCCGATGGCATGACGGCCGTTTGCCTTGACCGCAGTCTTCGCGGAGGGGCAAAACACGGTATTTTTTTAATTGAATCTTCGGGAAAAAAATGGGTAATTAAACACTATGATCACAAACGGGATCAACCGCAGCGTCTTCTCACGAATCTAGAAAACTATCTTGGCGGGCGATCCGGCAGTTCCCCACAGCGTCGCTTTCGCACCGAGAAGAATGCCCTGAAAATCTGGCGAGAGAATGGATTCGATGTCTTCCGCGAGCCTGATGACCCTCCGCCCTTTGGTATTGATGCACCGCACTTGGTATTTGAATATGTATCCGGCCAAACGCTGAAACAATATTTTCTTGACCGCAAGATTCCTAAAGCAGATAAATTAGGGATTTTCAAACGATTTATTCCCGAGTGGGCCAGACGCCATTTTCTGGCCTACACAAACGGAGACCGCTATTTAATTCAAGAACACCCAACCTTTCAACACGTCTATATGAGTGCTGAAGATCAGCGATTCATTTTCTATGATTTTGAAATCGTTTACACCCATCGTCACCGCCTTCCCGACCTCATCGCCCGTGAGATTGCCGGTTACATCCGGTCACTGCCGCCCGAAGAGCTTGATGATTACCTGCACATTTTAATCCGTGAGTATCCTCATCCGGAATTTTTGTATTACCCGTTTAAGTATTTTTTTCGTCACCCAAATCTGCTTTTCAGGCTTTTGTATGCGCTTGATCGTCAAACGCGCCGCAGTCGCCGGCCAAAATCTAAATATAACATCGCGATTCGGATTCATGATCACCTCCGTAAAACAACAACGCCAAATATAAATTTGGAGGGGCCCTAACGTTGCATAACCATCAGGGTTAACTAAGATAGATCTTGACAAGAAATGCGCACACGCCGTGAATGAGAAGGGAGAGACATCGGTTTCCTCCCCATGCATTTTCTCTTGATCCCCCACGCAATTGTTAATATACATGGGAGAGATGAATGCGGAATGTAATAAAAACAACCTCACAGGAGTAACACCTATGAAGGAATTTAGCCCGGAACAAAGTTCCGCATTGGCTTCATTTGTAGAATCTGACCGCTTTTCAACCGGTCAATCCAACCGGGAGCTCCATCTGCATGATATCTCTCCCCATTATGGAGCCTTGCCGGCCGGAATCATATGGCCGCTGACCACCGAAGAAGTCGCCGGGATTCTCTCCTGGACTTATGAAAATGATGTTCCCGTCACTCCCTGGGGTGCCGGCACCAGCACAGAGGGCAACCCCGTGCCGACGCGCGGCGGACTGGTCATCGATATGACACGAATGAACAAAATCATTGAGGTTCGTCCGCAGGATCTTCAGGCGGACGTCCAGCCGGGAGTATTGCGCAAGGAATTGAATCGAACGGCCGGCCGACACGGCCTGTTTTTCCCGCCGGACCCGGGGGCCGACGCCACCATCGGAGGAATGATTGCCAACAACGCATCCGGCATTCAAACCGTTAAATACGGAGCAACCAAAGACTATGTAATGAAGCTGACGGTGGTTCTGCCCCAGGGCAGGGTGATACATATCGGCTGCAAGGCGAGCAAATCCTCATCCGGTTACGATCTGACACGGCTGTTTGTCGGATCAGAAGGCACATTGGGAATCGCAACCGAAGCCACCCTCAAACTAACCGGTATCCCTGCCCATTATCTGGCCACCACAATTAATTTTAAAAACCTCGAAAGTGCATCCGAAGCCGTGGCTGTCCTGATCGGGTCCGGACTGGAACCGGCGGCACTGGAACTATTACCCCCGGGCCTTATCAGGCTCATGAATCGGGAAAAGAATCTCGGTATTCCGGAAGTGCCTTCTCTTTTTTGTGAATTTCACGGAATCAGCAAAACAACGTTACAGGAAACCGCCGATCTTGCAAAAGAATTATGTGAAGGGTGCGGCGCAACCGGCTTCAAATTCGGCATCGAGGAAAAGGATCGCAGAGAATTGTGGCGCGCCAGACACGAGGCCTGGGAAACCATCCATCGGGCTCACCCCAAGAAAGAAACCCTTATTGTGGACGCAGCCGTTCCCCTGTCATGCTATCCGGAGATGATTGTTTTTTCCCAAAATCTAGTAGATGAAAACCATGCCGACGGGTATGTTTTCGGCCATGCCGGTGACGGCAATTTGCATGTGGTGATGGCGGGGAAGCCGGATGACGAAAAAGAATGGTCGATCCTTGAAAAAATAAATCATGTCATTGTTGAAAAAGCCGTTGAACTCGGAGGCACCTGCACGGGAGAACACGGTGTCGGCATCGGAAAACGCAAATTTATGGAATTGGAACACGGCGATAGTTATCAGCTTATGCGCCAAATCAAGGAGCTCATCGATCCCAAAGGACTGATGAACCCGGGCAAGATATTTATGTAAAATGAGAGCACTTTGTATTCGAGGTAGTTCCAACCGTCTGCGACACCAGTGCAGGTCTTATTTAAAAAGCAAGTTGGGCAACCACAGTGCAAGCTGGGGGAAGAAGAGGAGAAGCGCCAAACCCACACACTGCAGGATCATAAACTCCATCATTCCCCGATAGATATCTGACAGTTCCCAGGCAGGTGCAACTCCCTTGAGATAGTATGCGGCCATAGCAACCGGTGGAGAGAGAAAGGCTGTTTGTAAATTGACCGCCACCAGAGTGGCAAACCACACCAGATTGAATCCCAGTTTTTGGACCACAGGGTAAAATATGGGAACAAAGATCAGGACGATGGCCGGCCATTCCAGGGGCCAGCCCAGAATGAAGATCACCACCATCAAAATCACCATCATGACCATCGGTGAAACTTGAAGTGAAAGCATGGTGTTGGTGATCAGGGTGGCTGTCCCCAACCGCGCAAATACCGATCCATAGATGTTGGAGGCTACCGCCAGAAACAGGATCATACTGGAGGTCTGGAGGGTCTTGAGGCCTGCGCCTCTCAAATTCGTCCAGTTCAGGCGACCGTAACATGCGGTTAGAATTATCGACCCGGTAGCCGCCATGGCAGCACCTTCGGTGGGTGTCGCCAGCCCGGCGATGATGCTTCCCAGAGAAGCGAAGATAATGGCCCCCAGCGGAACGATACCCGACAAAAATTCTTTCAAGATCTGGGCGTACGATGTCGGCCGCTGGTCCTCAGGTAGGCGCGGACCCAGCTTGGGGTTGATGTAACATCTGAGCAGGGTATAGCCAATGAAAAGACCGGAGAGGATGAGACCCGGAACAATTGCCGCCATGAACAGTTGAACGACTGAAACCCCCAGTACCGGCCCGAGGACAACTAACATGACGCTGGGCGGAATCAGAATCCCCAGACATCCGCCGGCTGTGATCACCCCGGCCGACAGCGCCGTGTTGTACCGGCTCTTCATCATCTCCGGAGCGGCCAAGAGCCCGATGACCGTCACCGAGGCACCGATAATGCCGGTGGCCGTGGCAAACACGGTGGCCGTCAAGAGGACCCCGAGGTACAGTGAGCCCCGGATGCGGGCAAAAATAAACTGGAATGCCTTGAAAAGACGTTCCATCAGGCCGGCCTGCTCGAGCATGTGTCCCATAAAGACAAATAACGGGACTGCCGCCAGGGTCTCTTCCTTCATCAGCCCGAGGGTTTGAAAATACATGAGGTAAAAGACATTTTTGCCGAAACCGATATAGCCGAAAACAAAGCCAAGGATGACCAGGGTAAACGCGATGGGAAATCCGATAAAAATACCTGTAAGAAGCGCTCCCAAAAGGACCAGGCCAAGATGTTCCGGACTCATAACCACCTTCCTCGTGTACCTGCATACAGGCTTTTTAACAACTCAGAGACCCCTTGGATCATGAGCATAGCAGCTGCAACCGGAATGACCGTTTTGAACGGATACAGGGGAGGACGCCACGGGCTAACGACAGATTCTTCCATAATTTCCCAGGATTGGAGGGCTTCTATGCCTCCGAACCAGAAAAAGAGGATCATCCCCGGGAAGAAAAAGAAAATGTAGAGGAAAGCGTCAACCCTTCCCTGCCAGCGGACAGAGAATTTTTCATAGAAAACGTCGGTGCGGATGTGCCCTCCCTTGTAAAGGCAGTAAGCCGCCCCCAGCATGAAATGGCTTCCGTAAAGCATATAGGATGTGTCATAGGCCCATTTGGTGGGAGCGTCGAACACATAGCGGGCAATGACCTCGTAGGTCAGCCCGCCGATCAGGGGAAATATCATCAGCATGAATATCTTGCCCGAGAGTTCCCCGACGTAGGTGTCAATCAAGCGTATGGT
>CALZJV010000298.1:10278-12437 GCA_945787595.1 uncultured Desulfobacterales bacterium
CCCCAGTAGTACTCGGCAGCAAACGAGTAGGGCGGAAACATAAAACTACGCGCGGGGACGACAATGCTGGCGAACGCCCGCTGGGATTCCAACGTTTTCTTGAAGAAGGGGTTTTTGGCAGATTCTTCTGCCGCGATCTTATCCCAGGACTTCAGGAAAGTGATCAGAATATCCTCGGGAGTCTTACTTATGGTGACGCCATGCTTTTCCCGCAGCGTTTTGAGGGCCTCTGAGTTGTACTTGTTAAACTTGGCCTGCCAGCGTATGAATGTGTAAATGCAGGCCCCTTCTACAATCGACTGAAGATCCGGGGGAAGCTTGTTCCAAACATCCTGGTTGACAATCAACTCTGCGACGGTGGTGCTTTCGTGCATCCCGGGCAGATAGTAATTTTTCCAGACTTCATGTAAGCCCATCTTCATGTCCTCACCGGGGGTCACCCACTCCGCAGCATCGATGACGCCGCGCTCACCCGCGGGAAGGATCTCGCCACCGGGTATGTTGACCACGCTCGCTCCGGCCTTCGAAAAAACCTCGCCGGCCATTCCCCCGACGCGGTACTTCACGCCCTTGAAGTCGTCCCAGTTCCTGATGGGTTTCTTGAACCAGCCGAGCGACTGGGGTCCCGCAAACATGATGGGGTAGGGAACCACTTTTAGTTTCAATTCTTTCTGATAAAATTCATTATAGAGCTCGAGTCCACCGCCTTCAAACATCCACCCGAGATAGTCGGTAAAATCCATGCCGAAGGTACCCCCCGGTCCTCCGGTGAACAGGACGGAGGCTTTGGACTTCCCGGCCCAGTAAGAGGCCCAGGAATGGCCGCCATCAATGACGCCTCTTGAAACGGCATCCAGAACCTCGAAGGCCGGCACAACAGCGCCTGCAGGAAGGGTCTCTATCTCGAGCTGAAATTTCAACTTGAACTTTTCTTGAGCTTGCGCCGCTTGAGGCTGGAAGGCCAACAGCAGGCCTAAGGCCAGAACCACAAGGACAATCCAAAATTTATGCGAAACCTTAATCTTCATTTGCGCACCTCCTTTTTTAATGTTGGATGTTAGAATCGCGGAAAAAAATGATTCCCCCTTCGGTATGTCTTTTGGCCCGCCTGGGGCATGCACCAATGAGCGAATATTCCAATATGCGCTCGTTAGTGGGCCTTGAATCCGAACCAAAATTCTTTGCAGCTTTGGGAAATTATTTCTTTCCGAGGCCCTTAAATCCGGGTCCCTAATTGATTGATTGGCCGAGCAACAGACCGGTCGAAAATTTAAATTTATTGGCGCTATCAAAATCAAAGCCTAAATAAACAAAAACCCCCAGGGGAAACAGACATTCCCCCAGAGGCTTTTAGACCGGAAATTTTGGCAAACCCTTTCTCATAGTTTACTCCGGTATGCTAAAATTACATTATTTTTATTTATTAAATGACCGCCATTTAGATTTTTTAATAGCATCTAATCCAATAATAAATTGATTGTCAAGCAAAAATCCACATTGACCTCAATCACCGGAATGCCAGCAACCAGATTCCTGATTGACCTTACCCTGTAAAAGCACAACAATGGCGGTTTTGAAGGAAAAAGCGGAGATATGCTTTTTTTTAAAGCGATGATCTTCAAATTTGATAGACGTTCGTCACTAAATTGAGGCTGGAGTGGCCGTGGCCGTTTGGAATCGCAAAGGCGAAATGTATCGAGAATACAACACCCATGCTGAAATACTTAACATATCGATATCGAGCGGCATCATGTTCTGTAAATTGTTGCCGAGATGGCGAACTGAATCATTTTACGTAATTGATACGGAATCAGACTTCAGGATGTCTCTTTAATTTTTCTTCCCAGAACACCCGCTCCTGCTCTCTCCAGTTCGTACCGTGAAATCGCTTGTCATAGAAGCCGCCGAGTCTTTCGAACCACCTAACCCAAGGGCTCTTCTTTTTATCTATGGCCTCGAGCACATCTGCGACAAAAAGATCAATTTCATGCATTCTTTCCTTGGGGGCATAGTAGGAAGCGCCTTCTTCAGCAGATTTTTTAAGGCTCTCTTTGGATAAGGCGTGGGCGGTAAGCATAAGGGCCGGTATTTCCCGATTATTGGCAATTTTAAGAAGCTCAAACCCATCTACGCCCATTATGTCCAGGATTGCAATATCG
>CALZJV010000299.1 GCA_945787595.1 uncultured Desulfobacterales bacterium
ATCATCAACGAATCGCCCAGTCCCTATGAGGACGCCGTCATGATGAAGAAAGAGTTGCAGATGCTGGAAAAGAAAGGTTCATAGTGCAAGACTTAAGCCTAGGTTGAGCGGTTCTGGGTTCAACGTTCCGGGTTGAATAAACCCAGACAGCTCGCATCAAAGAGATCGTATCTTCATCTGGCTGTAGATCCGTTTCACTCAATGTGGTATGAAGGGTATGCCAGATTTTGATTCATTTTGGGAGCAGTATCCATCGGTTGTAACCTTTGAACCTTGAACCCTGCGTGCGGGGCCGACGTGTCCCGTCGTAGCTTGAAGAGCGAAGTCGGAAGCCCGAAGGGCGTAGTCCCAAAGCACTCAGTTTAGATATCATTTATCTTTTGCCTGTCTGGAAGCTTTTGCGGCTTTGGCATCCGCCAATCTCTCTTTAGATGCCTCATACTCAGCCTGGTCATATGTACCTAGCTCCTTTGAATGCATCCGCCAAGTCTGTAGACAGAAATTAGCGTTAAAAAAATCTTCTTCCAGGATATATTCTTCAAAACAGCGCAGGGAGTCATTAACGGATTTTTCATATAACTGCGTTTTAAATTCGTCATATTGGGTCTGATCGAACGTACCGGCGTCCATGGCGGTACTGCGCCAGATATTCAACGCAACACGACCGCTGTAAAACCCGTCTTTCTCCATAGATCGTTTTAGCCGTCGGAACGCATTGGCTGCTTCTTGTTTCAGCATTTGCTGCCTGGCGGTTTCATCCGGACTCTGCTCAGTTTTGTCCTGGGCAATTACAAAGGCCGCCAAGAACAGCACTAGCAGCAATGCGGCTGTGATGTTAAAATATTTTCGGGATTTTCCCAATTGAGAACAAGACATATTTACATGTACCGGCATTTCTACAACCTACTGAGAATATAGAGGTTTTTTGGAACTTCCGAATTTATCCCGAAAATGGAATGGTGGAACGCTGGAATATTGGTTTTCAAAAGGATAATAGCCATTATAATTTTACCGTCAATCCCGCTGGTGGCGGGATCATTTATCCAACGTTGCATTTTCCTTTCCGAGCCGGAGGCCAGAACCCATTATTCCACTATTCCATGGTTCCATCATTCCAATCGCACGAACTTGAGGATCTCGACAGGTTGTGAGCGAAGCGAACTAAGTTCTTTAGAACTGTTTTCTCTCTCTTTCTTCCGTTAGGCAGTAGATCCCTTCCCCCTTTTGGGCCGGCCGAAAACACATGTTGTCGGATACGCATACGGCTTTGCTTAGATCACCAGCTCGCCAGCGATTGATCAAATCCGGCTCCCGGATCAAGGGGCGACTCATGGAAATATAGTCGGCAATGCCCTCATTGATAAGACGTTCGGCCACCTGAAAAGATCGGTTCCCCCCTACGAGAATCAGAGGAACCCTTAATTTATCCTTAAAAGCTCCGGCATCATCTTGAAAATAAGCCTCTTTTTCTTCGGATTTGATTCCCATGCGACTTGGACTCAGTTTGCCTCCGACCAATACGCCACCGCTTAACTCGATGGCATCGATTCCTTCTGATTCCAGCATTGCACCCACCTCAAGGGAATCTTCCACCACCAGTCCGTTTTCGATAAAATCCCGGCAGTTCATTTTTACCAGTACCGGGTATTCTCGGCCTACGGCTTGCCGTATTTTTTGTAGCACTTCCACCACGGCTCCGGCCCGATGCCGAATGTCGCCGCCATACGCATCGTTTCGCCGGTTGAATGCCGGAGAAAGAAACTGGCTGAGGAGATACCCATGGGCGGCATGGATCTGAACACCGTCGAACCCGGCGTTTTGCGCCCTTTTGGCAGCGGCACCATAGGATTCGACGACATCCCGTATATCCTCGACGGTCATTTCTTTGCGGGGGGATTTTGCAAATCCCTCTACATTTGATGGCGCCAACGGTGTCTGTCCGGTCAGTTTGGCATTGGCAAAAAATCCGGCGTGGGCGAGTTGCATGACGATTTTACCGCCGTTTTCGTGCACGGCTTTTGCCATGGCTTCAAGACCCGGGATCAAAGCATCGTTGTAAACTCCCAATTGCCATGGACTGGCCTGCCCCTCGGGTCTGACATAAGCATGACTGCTGATGATCAGGCCCAGTCCCCCTTTGGCAAGCTCAGTCATCAGATCGATGAGCTTAGGGGTACAAGCGCCGTCATCGGCAGCCATTCCCTCCCAGGTTGCCGATCGTACGAATCTGTTCTCAAGCTTCATGCCGTTAATGGTGCTGTGTTCGAATGGTTTGTTCACTTTATTCTATTCTCCATCAAATTTTATAAGTGTCTGATTATTTTCAAGAATCAATCAGGAGATAATTGCCTGACGCACGATATATATCCATTCATCCAGGAGCTTTTGCCGGTTTTCTTCAACCCATTTCTCGCCGTTTAGATTTACCAGTTCCGTGATTCGGGTGCACAGTATTTGGAGCTCTTTTTCTGAACCCGGAAGGCTCCGGGTACCCAAAAGGGTATACACATTTTTCAGGTTGAGGGCCTTCATGACGCCTCTCATGCAAAACCGTCCTGCTGTTTTTCCGGAAAATGGTGTTTCGTATCACAGGGGTTTGAAATTATTAAAGATAAGATAACATGTCCGATCCGCTTTAGTCAAGATCTTCGCAAGGAGCAGCATCTGCCTGTCGTTTATGGGACTTTCGCAGATAAATATTCTCCTGCGCGTATAGGCTGAACCCTAAAAGGTCATGAAAGATTCAAGCACCAAAATACAAAATTCAAACAAATCCCAATGACCCAAATACAAAATTCCAAACAAATAATCCTTCTAAAGTTGTGCCCAATGGCATCATGACCGGCAGACCTGAGTTTGCGAGGCTATGCGATACAACTCTGATGAATGTTTTGGTCATTGAATATTGAAATTTGAGATTTATTTGACCCAATTTTAAAATCAGGCGGTGCTTGAGGTTTGGGATTTTATCATCCTATAAAACTTTCTGATGCAACTGGTTTATAATTTACTTTGACATTTCCCTGATACTCCGACAAGCCTGCTTGACTGTTATGCTAATTTATGGTTGGTTAACCGTCATTGCCCAATCTGAGACAAATTCAATTAACCCGTTTACATAAGCGAAAAGTTAACAGTTCAGCCACCAAGACACCGAGTCACAAAGTAAAGATGCGAATTTCAAAACGATATAAGAAGTGGAAGAATTGATTCCTAACAAAAATCAGATGACGCTTTTCCTTTTTGTTAGTAATACGATACTTAATTATTTAAGCATGTTAGTGTCTTTGTGCCTTTGTGGCTGAACGATTACGTTAAAAGGAGAATCCATGAGTCTTTTTACCATTGATCCGGAAAAATGCCAACGGGATGAGATCTGTGTGAAGGCATGTCCCACCAACGTGATTCGGATGGGTTCGCCGGACGATATGCCGCAACCGACCCCGGACTTTGAAGAATATTGCTTGACCTGCGGTCACTGTGTTGTCGTTTGTCCAACAGAGGCCTTCAGCCTGAGCTGGCTTAGCCCCGAAAAGTGCCTGCCCGTCCGTAAGGAAATTTCCCTCAGCCGGGAACAGGCCGAACAGTTTTTACGATCACGCCGTTCCATACGCAATTTCAAGGATAAGCCGGTTGAGCGCCATAAGTTGGAAAAACTATTGGAGATCGCATGTTTTGCGCCATCTGCCAAAAACAGCCAGCCCTGGCACTGGACGGTAATTGAAGATCCGGCCGGCGTGCGTCGTCTGG
Organism: uncultured Desulfobacterales bacterium; assembly: GCA_945787595.1. The sequence goes on from CALZJV010000299.1 coordinate 3,751, forward strand.
CCGGTATGGTGATTGATTGGATGCGTTCGGTGATCAAACAATACCCCAAGCAGGCTGAGCAAAGAGGATTTATCCGGGTGGTGTCCGCCTGGGAAGCCGGCGAAGAACGAATTTGCCGCGGTGCACCCCACGTTATCGTAGTCCACGGCGATAAAGACTACGGGTTCGGTGCCGAGGACGGCGCCCTGGCTTTAAGTTACTTTGAGTTATTTGCACCATCGCTGGGACTGGGATCATGCTGGGGCGGCTACTTTTACTCGGCAGTCAATGCGCACCCCCCGTTATTTCAAGCACTGGATTTGCCCTCGGATCACCGAGCATTCGGTGCGGTAATGGTAGGCTATGCCAAGCTTAAGTATCAGCGGTTGCCCTTGCGAAATGAACCGCGGGTGAACTGGAAATGATGATTTCATATTTGTTCCGTCGACCTTCTATCTATCCATCATTTTTGTATAAATCCTGCTAATATGAAGGTTTGAAATTGTGAGGGAGGTGCATTTTTCAGAAGGCGAATTTTAGCCCGGTGCATAAGTAGTTTGAACCACTTTCACCATCACCAATTAATCCATAGGCACCAGATCGATGGTGAATGCGAAATATTAAATTCCATCTTGGATATTGAGGCAAGCCAGATGTTAGCTCGAAGGTAAGGTAACCTAATAATTTTTGGGCGTCTTCGTCTTCTTCCAACTCAATTTGAGACGCCTTATTAAAATACGATAGTCCACTTCCGAATGCAAAGCTGGTGTCGATATATTTGTCCCAAGGGAATTGATGCCAGCGCGTCATTACCAGCCCAACAAATTCCCAATTATCAGCTTTGTCGTCAAAAGTTCTTCCTATCTGACCTTCAAGTTCAAGGCTCAACCATTGTTTGTATCGATATATCTCTCTTGCTAAAGCTCCAACAATGACATAGTTGTCATCTGAATAGGTTGCTTGAAAAGTAAAGATATCGATTAGAGTCTCATCTGCAAATAGTCCACCATAGACAGATACAAACCATTTATAATTCGATTTATATTTCTGGCTTTTTGAACTGTCGGCATTTACATTTGGTGTAATTATTAATAGAAAAATTAAGAGTAAAACAAGACCGTAGTATCTCCTTAAAATCAATTTATTACCTCTACTTCCATGCAGACACTGATGTTCAATTCTTTAAAAATGTTAAACCATATAGATAAGAATTTGCATTTTCGAATGAAGTCTTTTGAAAAATGAGACTTGTGGTTCTGCCCCTATCGCATAAAAAATGTGGGCGTCGTAAGGAATTATCGTGATTATCTTAATCTCGGGCAAATTGATATGCACTAAGATTTGCCTCGAATTATACAGGGTCTCTGCTATAGATAGCTTGATAATCAAAAATTTACAATAACTTCAGATAATAATCGTATGTCACAACATTTTGTCAATTCTTTTACCTATTTTCAGACGCATTTTCAACCACTTTATTAAAGCAAATTTCCTCCGCCATTATCGGAATTCTTTGACTGTTTGAATGCCTTGATCATGCGGTAGGCAAAACCGATAACAAGGGTACTACTGATGAGAATGATAAAATTCGAGGCAAAGAATGTCATTAAAAACGTGAAAGGATCGTTAAGTTCATAGGCCGAAATAAGCAGCCGGATACCAAAATATAAAAAAAACGCGCCGACAGAAATTAAAATGATTTGCCATATCCACCAGAATAAGTTCGACATGAAAGCCTCATGGAATGATGAATGAAGATTGACGATTGACGAATTGTGGATGTCGCTTTGCTCTGCTCTTTTTAACAAATAAAATAGAAAGAATTCCTTAATTCGACATTCGTCAATCGGCATTCGACATTTGTCATGCTGGAGTTTCTTTTTCGATTAAACTAGTCGCTTTTCAGGCCAGCGGCGCCGCTTATTAGCAAATTTCACCCCCGTACCTACCCTATTAGCGCCAGACTCAACCACGGCAGATAGGTGATGATGGCCAGCGCAAGCAGCAAAATCGCGATGAAAGGCAATGATGCGACGTAAAGCTTCAATACCGGCTTATCAAAACGCATACTCGCAATAAATAGATTGATGCCCAGTGGCGGAATGGAAGCACCAATTTCTAGGTTGGCAAGAAAGATAATGCCAAGATGAATCGGATCGATTCCGTAGGCTTCGGCAAGCGGTGTGAAAAGGGGAACCACCACTACCAGGGCGGAAAATATACCCATAGTACACCCGACAGCCAAGAGAAAAATATTGAGAACCACCAGGAAAAGAATGGGGTTTTCGATGTGGGTCTTGAAAAAATCCAGTAGCTGCATGGGGATTTCCGCATCAATCAGATAATTGGTCAGACCCATGGCGGCGCCCAGTATGATCAGTATCCCACCAACCAGAACCATGCTTTTTTTCATGATTGCAGGCAGCTGTCTCAATCGAATATCCCGGTAGATAACCAGCTCCGCCAAAAGCACATACACCGCCGTGATGGCGGCGGCTTCACTGACGGCAAAGTAGCCGCTGTAAATACCGCCCAAAACGACAACCGGCAACGGAAGTTCCCACAAGGATTCTCTTATGGCAATGCCCACTTCATTGAATTTAAATATGGTTTTCGGGACATCGGTACGAACTGATCGGTACACACTGAACGCTGAAAGCAGCACGACCAGCAATATTCCGGGCAAAATACCGGCGATAAAGAGGTGATCGATTCTGACCTTGGCGACGATGGCGTAAATGATTAAGGGTAGGCTCGGAGGAAAGAGGAGACCCAGGGTACCCGAAGTGGTCAGCAAGCCTAATGAAAAATTCTCCGAATACCGTCCCCGCATCATGGCCGGCAGCAGGATTCCCCCCAGAGCGATGATAGTCAGCCCGGTGGCACCTGTCAGAGCGGTAAAAACGGCACAGGTCACCAGGGCGATGACGGACAGTCCCCCGTGCAGCCAGCCCAGGAGTGCATTTGACAGCCGGATGAGTCGCTTTGGTGCCCCGCTTTCCGAGAGCAAATACCCTGCAAAGGTAAAAAGCGGTATGGCCACCAGCACCGGGGTGGTGGCCATGCGATGCATTTCGATGATGATGGCGGATATGTCAATCTGACTGGAGAAAAACAGGTAAAGGGTCAATCCACTTATGACCACAAAGATGGGGATTCCGATCAGCAAGAGGGCGACAGCAATGAGGACGATCAGCAGAAAGGTCATTTCTCTTCTTTGAATTCCTGTTTGAAATCATGCCTTCGAATTCTCCCAAATTCACTTAAAAATCGAACTGCAAATCGCAGGGTCATTATGCCAAACGTCAAAGGGATAATGATTTCAGGTACCCAAACAGGAAGTTTGAAAAAGACGGTGCTACCCATCTGGGCTTCAAAACGAATGAATTTAATGGCGGCCAATGTCAAAAGACCACAAATAACAGCAGAAAAAAAGTGAGAAATGAGGCCAATGTAGTTGCTTTCCGGTCCCGTGAGCCAGCGTGAGACGACATCGATATTGATATGTTTGCCTTCTTTGGTGGCAATGGCAGCGCCGATAAAGCCCACCCAGACCACCAGATACCTGACCAGCGAGTCGCCCCATGAGATTCCGGTGTCGAAAAAATTTCTGAGGACAATTTGAAAAAAAGCCATTAGGATCATCATTGTCAACAAAATCGTTATAAAGACCTGTTCCACTTGACTGATTTTTTCATCCAATCGATCCCAAATATACATTGCTTACCTCAATTTTTAGACTTTCGAAAAGCCTTTAAATGTGCGATCACTTC
>CALZJV010000300.1 GCA_945787595.1 uncultured Desulfobacterales bacterium
CGATAAATTTCAGATATCACTTCGCCGTCACCGGCCAGCAGGGCTTTGGTGGAACACATTTCGGCGCACAGCGGCAGTTTGCCTTCAGCGATACGGTTGCGCCCATATTTTTCAAATTCAGCCTGCGAAGTGTCTTGCGGTGGTCCGCCCGCACAGAAAGTGCATTTGTCCATCTTGCCGCGCACGCCGAATGCCGACTGCTGCGGATATTGCGGGGCGCCAAAGGGACAGGCGTAAAAGCAATAGCCACAACCGATGCAAAGGTCTTTGTCGTGCAGCACGATACCGTCGTCGGTGGTGTAAAAACAATCCACCGGGCATACTGCGGCACAGGGCGCATCGGTGCAGTGCATGCAGGCCACCGAAATGGATTTCTCGCCCTTTTCACCGTCTTTGAGAGTCACCACCCGACGCCGGTTGATTCCCCAGGGAACGTCATGCTCGTTGTTGCACGCAGTGACACAGGCATTGCATTCGATACATCGCTCCACATCACATAAAAACTTCATTCGCGCCATGTCTGTTTACTCCTTTCATGCTCGCAGGATGCGGCACAAAGTGGCTTTGGTTTCCTGCATTTGGGTGACCGAGTCGTATCCGTAAGTGGTGGCCGTATTGCAGGCTTCGCCACGAACGTAAGGCGCGGTTCCCTCGGGATAGCGATCCACCAGATCCTTGCCCTGAAACCAGCCACCGAAGTGAAACGGCGTCCAGGTCACGCCCGGTGCCACGCGCGGGGTCACCATGGCCCGCACTTTGATGCGTCCGCCTTCGGGACTCTCGAGCCATATCCAGTCCTTGTCCTTGATACCGGCATTGTTGGCATCCACCGGGTTGATTTCGGCGAACATGTCCGGTTGAAGCTTGGCCAGCCAGCGGTTGGAGCGTGTTTCTTCACCCCCACCTTCGTATTCCACCAGGCGACCGCTGATAAAAACAATCGGGTATTCCCTGGAATAATCCTTGGCCTGAATCGATTGGTAGCGGGTCGGCAGTCGCCAGAAGGCCTTGCGGTCACCATAAGTGGGATAGCGTGCGACTAGGTCGTAACGCGGCGTATACAACGGTTCCCGATGAACCGGTACCGGGTCCGGAAAAGTCCAGACCACGCAGCGCGCCTTGGCGTTGCCGAAAGGTGCGCAGCCGTGTTTAATGGCCACCCGCTGGATACCGCCTGAAAGATCGGTCTTCCAGTTTTTCCCTTCGGCTTGCCCTCCGCCACGGACTTGCTGGGATCATACAAGAGGGGTGTTCCGGGGTGCTTCATTGTCGGTGTACCCCAGCAGGGCCAGGGCAAGCCGTAATAATCCCCATCCGCCGGCCCGCCTTCGGCCTTTAAGGTGGTGGTATTGAAGGTGCCCCGATGCTCGGCGTGCAGTTTCAGTCTCTCCGGACTTTGTCCGGTGTAGCCGATGGTCCAGGTACCCCGATTGATTTCCTGCAAAACCTCCTCGATCAGCGGCTCCTCGCCGTCGACCCGAATATGTTTGAACATCTGTTCGGCAAATCCGAATTTTTTGGCCAGTTTGTATAAAATGACATGATCCGGCAGGGATTCAAAGATCGGTTCAATCACCTTTTCCCGCCATTGGATGGAGCGGTTGGAGGCGGTCACCGATCCGTAGGTTTCAAACTGGGTGCAGGTGGGCAACAGGTAAGTGTCGTTTTTACGTTCGCTCATCACCGCCATGTGTGTCGGATCTTCTAAAATCCCGTCGATCCAGCGGGATACCGGGATTCCAGGTATGTTCATGGTGTGGGCGAGTTTGCCCCCGCCGGCATCGTACTGCCGGCTCAGGTCGAAGCGCGACTTTAACCATTCATAATCCACATCCCACACCCGCGCCCAATGTTTCCAGGCACCTTCCGAAAGCCCGTAATATCCGGGCAGGGTATGGCAATTGGGACCGACGTCCGTGGCCCCCTGAACATTGTCGTGGCCACGGAAGATATTGGCGCCGCCGCCCGACACCCCGATGTTGCCCAGCGCCAGTTGAAAAATGCAATAGGCCCGGGTGTTGTTGTTGCCGATGTGGTGCTGGGTGCCTCCCATACACCAGACAATGGTTCCCGGACGATTTTCGGCCATGGTTTTGGCGACCTGAAGCACCTGTTCTTCAGGCACCCCGGTAACATCGGCAACCACATCCGGCGGCCATTTCTCGATTTCCGGGCGGACCTCATCCATCCCGTACACACGGTGGCGGATGTATTCCTTGTCCTCCCACCCGTTTTTAAATATGTGCCAGAGCAGCCCCCACATAAAGGCCACATCCGTTCCGGGCCGCAGCCGCACATATTGATCCGCATGGGCGGCGGTACGGGTAAACCGCGGATCGACGACGATCATGACGGCACCGTTTTCCTTGCCCCGCAGAACGTGCTGCATGGCCACCGGGTGGGCTTCGGCGGCATTGCTGCCGACGAACAGCATGGCCTTGCAGTTGTGCATGTCGTTGTAGGAGTTGGTCATGGCCCCATAGCCCCAGGTATTGGCCACCCCGGCCACGGTTGTGGAATGGCAGATACGGGCCTGATGATCGCAATTATTGGTTCCCCAAAAAGCTGCAAATTTCCGCTGCAGGTAGGCGCCCTCATTGCTTGCCTTGGAAGAACCGCACCAGAAGACGGCGTCCGGTCCGGATGTATCGCGAATTTTCAGCAGCTTGTCCCCGATCTCGTTGATGGCCTGGTCCCAGGAAAGTCGTTTCCATTTTCCATCAACGAGTTTCATCGGGTATTTCACCCGGCGATCTCCCAAACCGTGGTCACGGACGGAAGCGCCCTTGGTGCAGTGGGATCCCAGATTGAAGGGCGAGTCAAAATCCGGCTCCTGACCGATCCAGACCCCGTTTTGCACTTCGGCCAACACCCCGCAACCCACCGAGCAGTGGGTGCAGATCGTGCGGCGGATTTCAACGTCACCCGGGGCTGTGGCGCCCTCTTTTTCCTGAGCACTTGCCTTTTGCATGTAGGAAAAGGGAAGCATGCCGGCAACCGCAGCTCCGCCGAGGCTTAAACCGCTGCGGCGCAGAAAAGTGCGCCGATCGATGCCCCCCTTACGACGACCTTTCGAAAAATCCCTTTTGCGGCCTGGTTGTCTTTTTTCACCCATAGCAAATTCTCCTTTGAAAAGGTTCGGTGGCAACGATTTGCGCTAAGAGGCGGCCTTTTTATAATACTTGCGGATGTGCGGGGTTAGCCGGTATCCTTGGGAACGGCGTGCATCAGGGCTCCCCATTTGATTGTCCCGCGAGCCAAGACATATGGTCCTGGCAGGACCTGCCATCACGGCGCCTGCCCCGCCCATCAGCGCCATGTTCTTAATAAAGGTGCGACGGCTATTTGGCTTGGATTTCTGGCTCATGGTTATGTCCTCCCAGTTTCAATTTTTCGATCCTTCATCCTCTTCGGGCTTCCTCTAAAACGGTGAAACCCTCTAAAACGCAGCCCTGAAACGCCGTTGGCCCGCAAGGCGTGGCCGGCTATAGTCCGAGATAGGTTTTCTCCAGGGCCAGGAAAGCTTCTCCCAGTTTGCCAACAGCCCGGTAAAATCGAGCCGCGGAAGCTTGTTGCATGTCCTTGAAAAAACGATCCATCCATCCCTCCAGGTGATCGCTGAAAACCGCCTTCTGGGTTTCCAATCCGATTTCTGCTGGGTGGCTGCAAATCAGGGCCATGGTTTCGCACAGGGCCGCTGCATGATCCTCGGTTTCGCGCACGTCAGAACGGCGTTGAATCCCCAAGACGGCCAAATCGCTGCGGAGCCGGGCAAGGGGTCGGTCCATAACCGAGCCGGCTTGATACCAGGACCCATAGGGGACCAGTTCTCCGCGGCCCAAACCGATAAACAGCCCGCGATACTCATCGTCCAGCAGGGCGGCATTTGTCTGGCCGCCGGCCTCTTTTATCATCCGCCAGGCTTGCGCCATTTCGGTGTCCGACTCCTGCTGATCTTCAATCCGGCTCAAGAGCTGTAGGAGATCCGCGGAAGGAGGACCGGTCAACAACGCTGCCAGCAGGCTGTAGACATGGGCGCGCAGGGTATCGTTATCCTTTAAAGTCTGCATCGTATACTCAGGTGATACCTGAATTTTGCACGAGTCGGAGGTTTTCATATGCAAGGCACTGAAGGGTGAAGCCATAGTCTCAGCGACACTATCGGCATGCACCGGCCTCAAAGAAATCTCTCGCGCGACACTCCCGGCACATCAAAAGGCGCTGTTTGGCCGCATCGTCCTGATACATCCAATGACCGGAAAGCTTTTGAACCATTTTGTCCACAATGGTCTTGGTGGCAAAGGGCCTGCCGCAGGCCACACAGCAAAATGTTTCTGCCTGATTTAAAATTCGCAGGGAACTGCGCGCCTTGGGGTCAAAGACCATCCGCGGTGAAAGGCGGATGGCATTTTCCGGGCAGGCGCAGCGGCACAAGCCGCACTGCACGCAATGCTCTTCCAGAAATCGAATTTGCGGTATCTCGCCGCCGTCGTAGAGGGCTTTGGCAGGACATACCGCCACACAGGCCATGCAAAGCGTGCAGGTATTCGGGTCGATAATGATTTCACCAAAAGGGGCGCCTTCGGATAGCGTCGTCAAGGATCGAGCTCCAGGAGCCTGTCCGTAGAGATGATCGATGGATTGAAGAATCAATCTGCGTTTGGTGTCACCCGGTACAAACCGTGCGGGTCGGGTGGGACGCACCGGAGCTAATAGGTTGGGATCCGTGAAAGGCGCTTGCTGATCGCTACCGTCTATCCGAACCAGTTGAACTCGTTCCTTTTCCAGCCCCATACCTTCAAGAATCTTCGTAACGTGAAACATCTGGGTTTGAAGAATGTCAAAAACAGCAGGTGTAACGTCATCTCCGGCCAGCACAACCACATGGGACGCTCCAAAGGCCAACGTTGCCAAACAAGAATCCATCCCGATGGCCTCAATGGAATTAATGGAAAAACAGAGGGCTTCCCGGGGAAGGGTTTGCAGCAACGCAGTTGCACAACCCCCGTCATGAAAAATTACGGCAAGGTTTTCTTCAAGGGATGCCGACAGCGTCAAGCAGAGGGACGCCAGCAATTCGGCGCTATTGGGCCTTGAAGGCCTCAACGCGTCCGTCGGACAAACCGCGGCACACAACCCTTTTTGCCGGCAGATCTTTGGATCGATTTGGATGGTAACGCCGGCGGAGCTGATCGCTCCGGCCGGACAGGCGTCCAGGCATCGGGTGCAGCCGGTCAAGCCCCTGGCCCCATGCGCGCAGAGGGTCGATTGGTGGAAAGGATCACCGGCCTTTTCCATCCCCTGGATTGGCCCCGCAATTTTGCGGTGTGAAATATGACCTGATTTCGAGTCAGGAGTCCCGGCATTCTCCTCGATGGCCTCTGACTGCCGAGTCGCAGGGGGATCTCTCTTCAGTGGAGAGCCGGTCTTCTGCTCGGCCAGGCGCTCCAGATGATACCGCATGTCGGATGTGAGGACATTGCCAAGATGCTGAAATGTCTGAAAATCCTCATCGTAGTCATCCAAGCCGTCTCGCCGGTTGAATTTCGGCAAATGAAAAAATTTGCGTAAGGCCGATCTTCTCAGATTCTCGCCGATATTCGGGGACATAAATCCCTTTATATCGCTGTCTTCATCCAGGCTGTCAATCGGCGGCACTATCGTGGGGGGAGCAGCATCTGAATCATGGCGGCGAGCATCCACTAGCGGATCGTCTGAATAGCACGGATCCAGCTCCGGTTGATCAGCTTTTGAAAGCTTCAGTTGCGGATCTTGATCTTGTCGGCTGGTCTTCGCAGGGGATTTAAACTCTTCAGGGGTCTGTGTCAATTTGAAACCTCCCAAAGGGTTGCCGTTGAGAAAATGAGCTAGAATTTGAAAATAACTAAAATGAGCTAATTGTTTCCCTATCATTTATTTTTTTAATTTTCAATCATTTTTTTCAACGGTTTTTAATAAGTCCCTCCTAATTGAACATATAACCATTAAATTGCAGAAGTGTATGTTTAAAGCAGGTAATAATATGCAGCTTGACAATGATGCCACTTTGTCTAATTCTAAAGTTATGTGATAAGCGGTTAGTCTCCGTTAAACGGTTTTGAGCATTTGCTGTTTGAATTGAAACCACCCCACAAAAACGAACCCGCCCCGGAGAATGTCTGCAATGATGTCACTAGTGGAATGTCTGTTCTGATGAACCAAAAGGAGGTTCGAAATGAAAATAATTCTTTCAAAAACATTGAAACCGACACTTTTAGGATTTATAGCGGTCGCCTTGCTGCTGAATTGGACGGGCATTGGTATCGCTTTTGAGAAGGTCAACCAGACTTTTTGGGGAGTGGCCATAAAAGGATACGACACGGTAGCTTATCACACCGAAGGTCGTGCAGTAAAAGGTCACAGTAAATATTCCCACGAATGGAATGACGCCAAGTGGCATTTTACCAGCGCTGCGAACCGGGATCTTTTTGCGGCAGACCCGGAACGCTATGCCCCGCAATACGGCGGATACTGAGCGGACACCATGGCGGCGACCGGCAAGGCTGTCGGTGTAAATCCTGAATCCTGGAAAATTATCGACGGTGAACTCTTCTTACACTGGGATCAGAAAGGTGGGGAGAAATTTGCGGCAAATGCGGATGCAGAAGTCAGAAAGGCCGATGAGAACTGGGGCAAACTGAATAAAGAATAACCGATTTTTTCATTTCAGCCCGGCTTTGCGAAGACCTTCGCGAAGGTGTTTTCTGTCTGATAGATTTCGAAATATTGTTCCGTAGGATTCGACCTCGAAAAAAGGGTGTCGTCGAAGAACTTCTTGGGCCGAATTATTCGCGTCTTCCATCCTTCCCAACTGAGCATAGGCTGCCGCAATCACGATGTGATGACCAACAAAATCTGGTTTTTTCGCCAAACCTTGTTGCACGATCTTGACTGCGTCATCATATCTTTCTTTAAGATAATATGCTAATCCGAGTTCCATGAAGATTCCTGGCGTTGCTTTTGGATTAAAGCGGAGGCCCATCTTTATGTATTTTATGGCATCATCCGTTTGGCCGGTATAAAGCAACACTTCTCCCATTTCATTAAATATCCGTGCGTCATTTGGATTCAAGTCAAGAGCCTGCTGTAATTCCGCAAGCGCGAGATCGTATTGGCCCTTACGGATATAAACAGATCCAAGTAACTCATGGGCAGAAGGTTGAAAGTCATCCAAGCTCAAGGCCTTGCGCGCCAGACTCAAGGCTCGCTGGGATGCTTGTTCGATAAACTCGGTCCAACCAAATTCAACTTGCAGGTGATAAGACCACCCCAAAGCGGTATAAGCCGAAGCAAACTGGGGATCTAGTTCGATCGCCTTTTCAAATAATTGGCGCGCCTTGCTGACCGCCGTCCGAGTTCTATGCAACAAGTAGCCGGTCCCGCGAATGAAATAATCATAAGCCTGGTAATTGGTTGTGTCCTTATGCATTACGCGTGATTGCTCTGCGGTTTCAATTTTGATTGCCAGTGTGCGAACGATCGTTTGAATAATCTCATCCTGCAGGGCGAAAAGATCTTTCTTACTTCGATCATATCTTTGGCCCCAAATCTGGTTTCCTGTGATGGCATCAATTAGCTGGGCATTGATACGCACCCTTTCCCCTGCCTCTTGCACACTGCCTTCCAGGACATACTGCACTGAAAGCTCCTTACCCAACTCGGTAATCTTGACCGACTTACCTTTGTAGGTGAAGACCGTATTGCTGGCGATAACAAGCAAATTCCGGAATTTCGAAAGATCCGTAATGATATCGATGGTGATCCCATCGCTAAAATACTCCTGCTGCGGATCTTCGCTCAGATTTGTAAAAGGCAGCACCGCGATGGCGGGTCTTTCAGATAGGGAAAAGGCGGTTTTAAGTTTAGACGCAGCCTTTTGCTCGGAAGGAACAATTCGAAAATAAAAATACCAGATTGCGACTGCTGTAGCTCCCAAAATAAGAACAGAAACGGCAATGACACCCAAATGCCAGTGTCTTAGCCCCGGTCTTTTCTCACCGAGCACCTCTCGGGAGCCTTCGGACTCCATTACTACCCGGTATACCCGCACAGGATCAGCGATGTTTTTGACTGTGTGTTTGCCTAAATATTTATATTCCAGTTCTAACTTGTTCTTAACTTGTTCATAGGCGCTACTGGAGATACAAATTCCTCCCCCTTCAGCCAGCCCTTCCAACCTAGCGGCAATATTTACCCCATCACCATAAATCCGATCTCCTTCTTCCACCACATCGCCAAGGTTTATACCGATACGAAATTGCATCCTACGTTTCGCAGGAAGCTTGTCATTTAGCTCAAATAGCTTCTTCTGGATCACCGCTGCACAGCTAACCGCATCTACCACACTGGCGAATTCAGCTAAAAGGTTATCCCCTGGCGCATCCACTACCCGACCTCGATGTTGCTGAATGGATTTCGTCAGCGTTTCACGATAGCTGGTTAACGTGCGAATGGTCGATTCTTCATCATCACCCATCAGGCGGCTGTAGCCCTCGGCATCAGCGCTGAGGATGACAGTGAGTTTGCGCTTAAAACCTTCCTGTGTCACGGTGTTTTCCTACATTTTCAGGTTTTAGAACGAAGATGGAAGGAGCGATTCCGGCGATAACTAAATATTATAAATAACCATAGGTGGTTAGAAGGTCAAGGACAATCATAGAAAGGATAATTTACTATCTAAATAAAGGTTTTTGCCGCGATGTCCGAGCCCTTGTCGTCAGGTGGAGGAAGCCATAAAAAAGAGCCTTGGAGTTGGAGCGGGAAAAATGATTTCATCTTAGGTTAGGATAATCTCTTGAATTTCTTACCATTTTTTTGTATGGTGCCTTTATTCAAAATCGAAAACCTGGTCCTCAGGGCCAGGTCAGAGGTGATCGGCTCTGCCATAGATCAAATCTGTTCAAGGTTTCAGGTGTCAGGTTTC
>CALZJV010000301.1 GCA_945787595.1 uncultured Desulfobacterales bacterium
TCCTTCACTGAACTTTGATGGCAGCATTAAATGCGTTTCTATCAAAGTATCAATGGGGATGTGATTTCGTAATACGAATAGCTCCTGGGATGAAAAATGTCGTTTCATTTGCGCAGCTCTCCTGTAGTTTAAAAATATGAGGTTAGTTTTCGCTTCACACCGTGCAACACAGACTATCGGCGAGGGAAAACATCCACAATTTTGCCGTAAACACCGCAAAAACTGCAGCGTGGTTTGGTATTTTGTTCGATTGGGTATAAGATAACACGCAAAGGGGGGGTATTCGTAGAGGTATCAGCCATGGTTTTTTTAGTTTTACCCATTCGCCGCTTTTTTTCATTGCAACTATGAGCTTCGCGGCCCTTTTTAGAAGTACGGTATTGGCTTTGGGCCTTGCGATGGGCCTTCACTTGAGCTTCACGGCGACAGCTGCTGGAGCAGTAGAGATGACCGCGATAACATTTTCGGCAAATATTAAATCGTAGCTGACAATGTTTGCATTCCAGTTCAATTAATAATAAATCACTGCACATTCGATCGCCTCCGCTCTTGAAAGCAATCGAAAACCATGGTATGTAAAAAACGTGTGCTGGGCTTCCGTATGCTTTACGGTTTGTCCATATTAAAGGCCTGAAGCGGCAACTTCAGGCCTTTTCCTATTTATAAGCTCCAGGTCTCTGCCGGAACATAAATGAGCGATGGGTTTAACATATTAGCTATTGCAAAGAAAACGCATGATTTTTTTTGCTCTACGCGGCGGGGTATCTTTTTCAAATTTGCAGGGTAGGCGGGGGGTGTTTTTTATTAGAACTGGCGAGGTACTTGCGGGATAGGCTGGGTATTTTTAAAATGGGGCGGGGTATAGGCGGGATACTGGCGGGGTATCTCAATTGTTAGAGACCTAAGTTTACAGTATATGCAAAATATTAGATCTCCAGATAGTTGGTTTTTGTTGGAGATATCCAACTATTTGAAGGCCTTTTAAATGTACAGATATATCGCGACTTAATAAAGAAGTCTTGTAAATCCTTAGAAATCGGATGGTTGTGATTTGACAGTTTTTACTGCAAATTTTGGAGGCATTGAAATACAAGCTTGTGTTACACAATCACAACCTGAAGCGGATCGCCGGGGATGATGTAATCACCTAATTTTCAGCATCACGCATTCTCATACACTTCCTCCGATAGTCAATCTGGCTCTTTCTTTTGATGCAGTATAAATCTGACCAGACTATTTTCGGCATTACCCTGTTCGGCCAATGGGCGCCACTCAAGCAGTGCGGTCGCATAATCACCTCGCTGGTACGCTACATAGCCTTTCTGGAGGTCCTGTGTCGCCACCGCCACCGGCAGCGTCAGCATGACGATGAGGGCGGTAGCGAGGAGGTAGCGCATGGCGTGTCCTCCCTCTCTAAGGATAATAGCACATTCCGGATCTGCATCCGAACACGAGACTGTTAGATTCCACCAGACAAAGGCGGCTGACTACCGTTCCGGGTCAGCAGCGGACGTCACAGGGACTGATTTCGAAGGTCAGGGCCTAGCCATCAACCGTCATGTATTGCTCTTTGAGATAGCACCTTCCACAAACCGAACAAAATCCTCATCAAAAATTTTGCTCCCGTAAGGGCTTTTTCTCCAGCAATTTAACATAGGAGGTACTGAGTAGAACACTGACACAATGTTTTCCAATTCTTTTAGATCCGCTGGGGTTTTAATTGATTTGTACTGCCCCCAATGAAGCCACATCCAACATTGACACATGTTATCGATTTGAATCGCGCCATCTGCACTTACGTTCATCTCTGTACCGATCATTTCATACACTGATTTTAGGCCGGATGACTTCATCCAATTTTCACGCAGCTCGGAATTGTTCACCATTGCAAGGACGTTTTCTCGTACGCCGATAGATCTGGCAGTTCGAGATGTGTCCGCAGCCGTGAGTCTCGCGAACCGAACTTGGAACGCTAGGTACAGCAGGGAAATGACTACTGCGATTACGCCGACGGTTTCGGAAATCGCCGAAACTGTGTCCCAGTTCATGAATGTTTCTCCTATCTTCTAAGTTTAGCTAAGTTGCACACAGGGGACAATAATCATGAATGGTGGCACAAATCTTAAGATTTGGAATAAACTTCATCCGAAGCGCACCCCTATGAATCGATCTTCATCACTTTGTAAACAGATGAGAAAACTTCTCCCGCCATTTAATGCAACGTTGCGCATCACGTTCTTCATAAATACGGATGGCAGACGGAAGGTCCAGCGTGAAGGCATCCTCCCGATCCTCTCCCAAAGCCGTTATTCGCATGGTGTACCAGGCCGTTATCCCCCCCCGAGGCGGGGAATCGAATACAGGAAAATCAGGATCACCACCTTCTTCGGTCAACCAGACCTCCGCAAGCCGAGGATTGAGAACCATGACACGCGCTAAACTCACCATGTCGACAGCGCCACTAGCCACTGCATCCACTGCCTGCTCACGCCTTTTGAACCCCCCCGTTAGCATCAAAGGCACATTGGTTACCCCTCTTGCGAGTCGGGCAAAATCAAGAAAGTATGGCCCTCCATCCGACGAACGCTCGGAGCTTGCCTTCGCTCCGGGGAAATAGGTCCCTCCACTAATATCAATCAAATCGATCGAGGTTTGATCGAGGAGGCGCACCACCTCTAAAGCATCAACATCTGTCAATCCACCTTCCAGTTTGTCCGTCGAGTTGATCTTGATCCCGACGGGAAACGACGGACCAACGGCGCGCCGTACTTCGTCTATCACCTTGAGCACTATACGGCATCGTGCTTCGATTGAACCGCCGTACCCATCATTCCGGCGGTTAAACAATGGAGATAGGAATTGACTGAGTAAGAACCCGTGCCCAGCGTGAATATGAACGCCGCTAAATCCTGCGTTCTTTGCGTATGCTGCGGTTCTTGCATACATGTCAGGTAATTCCTGAATCTCATCAATCGACATACCCGCACATTGAAGGCCTTCAATATTGAGGGCAGACGGCCCCTTTGGTTGACTGATCGGCAAGTGCGAAAGGGCTCCGGCGTGACTGAGCTGCGGCCATAGATGAGCGCCCTCAATCACGGCTCGGCTGACCAATGACTGTATCGCCTGCTGATCGGTATGCGCTCCGAATACCAGATTGCCCGGTGTCTCCGGAAAGCGAGGGTCCCCTTGCACTTCACCGATGATAGACACTGCGGCTCCGCCTTCCGCCCATCTTTCGTAGAGTCGAATCTGCGCCTCGGTGGGATCACCCTCACCGTTCCCAAGAGAATCCGACATTGCTGACTTTGCAAGTCGATTTTTTAGAGTCGCGCCACAAGGGAGCTCCAGCGAGCGTCGAAGTACATGATTGGAAACTGAGGTTTTGATCATAATTATCCTTTAAGAAGCTAACAAGTTTTTGTGTGGTTCTGGATATCATAAAATATCACTAATTACCCCAAATTTCAGATTTGTAGATGGTACCCCAACACCAGCAAAAATACAGATATCACATTTTTTAAAGGTCGGTCAATTCTACATAGATGTTTACAGTATCAGTACTTTTGAGAGTCACAATTTTATTACAGATATCACAAATATCTGCAATTGAGGATCATTTACGATTCGTTGGAATCTCCAATTTTGGGATTTGGAAATATTTAAGATTACCAGAAGATGGACTATGGATAAAACGGTTGTTAGTTAGATATATGCAACAATTTACGTTTGTTCCTTCAAGTATCAACAGTGTAAATTACTGGAAGAAGACAACAGGGGAAAACGACTAATTATCATCATCATTTGCTTTTTTTTTTGGCTAGATTTCCCCAGAAACTGGATTCGGCAAAGCTGTCATGCCAGTAAATTGGAGCAATAGCTATGGCTGTATCGGTAGATGCTGAAAGCAACAACAATTCGATATCAAATGAGAATGTCCTTACCTTGGTTTTCAAAAGTATTTGCCTTAAAAGTTTTGCATTAAATGCCTTGAGACCACATTGAGTGTCTGTGATTTTCCCTGTTTGCGGAAACAATTTTGAAAATACGAGTCCCCGCAGG
Organism: uncultured Desulfobacterales bacterium; assembly: GCA_945787595.1. Next base: position 4,063 of record CALZJV010000301.1, read on the forward strand.
CCGACCATTCGACGATCGAACTCAGTCAACCCTTGAACTTCTCCGTTCTTCCCCCATGGACCGCGACAAATACTTCCCGCGTCATAGCGTGACGCAATAGTAAGCATGGTTTTATCGTCTTGTTTTTCCAATAAAAGTCCAATTTCATTGACAGGCGCTGCCATATCAGCATCTGTAAAGACAACTATATGCGGCTTATTAACTGCGGAATAATTTTCCAATGCTTGCCACATACCATATTGAATAGATCCTCCCTTTCGGCTGTCACTTGTGGATTTCAATCCTTTAATAACCACTAACTGTCTTTTGATGCCATCGTCAAGATAGAGAACCTCTACATTTTTGTATCCTTCTTTTTCAATAATTTCCTGTGCTTTTTCCCCACTCTGATTTGGACAGCCATCATCAACAAGAATCATGTTGAATTGAAGAGGCGAATCTTTCAATAGCCACTCCAATTGTTTCATCTTACGTCGGACAAAATCTTCACCATTGGGGTTATCACTGCTTTTAGAACGAATCCGATTGTGCTCATTATACATGGCGAGTACCAGAGATACATGGAGAGGATAATCTATTTGCTTCACATACATTTTGGAAAGAGCCAGCTTTGAAACCAGAAGCATTGCATTTTTATACTTTTCTGGACGGGAAGTTATCCATCTGTCAAGATTTTGAAGAACAGAAGTCTCTGGGTATTTGTACGACAAGTCATTGGCTGCTTCAAAAATTAGATTATCCTGACTGCTTTCGGTCAGGTCTATTTCAGCTGGGAGATTTTTAGAAAGCGTAGCTATAATAGGCTCCCATGAAGGGTCAACATCTGCTTCTGGATAGGATGTTGTCTTATCGTGCAGAATAAACCCATCCATTATAAATGGTAAGTTATTCGCTATCTTTTGAAATTCTTCTAACTTCAAATCTAAAATATAATCTGCAAGTCCCAAAATGGATAATACATCATATTCTTCTGCTATCAAGTCCTGATACAGTTTCGCCATTTTAGCAAATTGCCGAATCATTTTATAGTAATTGCTTATACTTTCTACACTTCCTTCTAGTGTGTTTGGTTGTGGTAAGTTTATTGCATCTTTAAACAAGGTAACAATTTGTTTTGCAGATACATCCAACATAATTTTCCTTTAACATTTTGCCATCAAGCATATTGAACGTTTTTAAATTCAGCCGGGACGCCTATAACCCGGCTATCTCTCATATCCTTTCATAAACCCGACTGCAAAGCAATATTTCATACTACGATATCGATTTAAACTGGGCTTTTAGAACAAGAACATACCTATTATTTTACGACCGAAAAATATTGTGAAACGCTTATAGTTAATTATACGAGTCCCGCACATTTACTGTATTGATAGATTTTTTAATTCCCTGTCAGAAAATAAATATCAGCAAATTCATTGAGATAACCTGCGGAAACCGACCCCTCCGAAAACCTGTGATACTATGAAATATCACAAATATTCCCTATTTGCAGATATGTAGATGGTACCCCAACCCCGGCAAAAATACAGATATCACATTCTTTAAAGGTCGGTCAATTCTACATAGATGTTTACAATATTTGCTATAAATTAAGACGCCAGATAGTTGGTTTTCGTTGGTGATATCTGCATTTCACTTATGCGGATGACTGGCTATTTTGGAAGTTGGTTTCCATACAATTTCCATTGGCCATTCTCTTTGATTAGCATGTTACCGGTCATAAGGGGGGCATCAAAATATTTATCCTTGATTATACCCTCAATTTTGGCGATATCTCCTTCAGGCTCAAACTTGGTGAGGATGATTTTAGCTTTGGACAAGTAAGATATCATTTCTTTTGTTAAAACTTCTAAGGTCCTTTGTTTAGTGGTGCCATCGTTTAGAAATCGATCCGAAATAAAGTTGGCGATTTTCATCCTATCTAAATCGAATATAGCTTGATTTAAGTCAGTTATGAATGCTTTGACATCAGTGGGTAATTCCACGGCTTTCAGGGGTTTTTTAGGCAGCCGTTCTCTTTTAACAGAGTGTGCAACTAAATCAAACAAGGGGCTATAATGTATCCCTGTTGGCGGATGAGGCAGAGCTGTTTCTGATGTTACAACAATCACCATGTCAAGTTCTGGAATGACCACGATAAATTGTCCTCTTCTTCCCCATGCCCTGTAGCTGAAACAACCATCTACTTCCTTAATCCACCACTGATAGCCATAGCCAGTTGGCCCATATCTGTTAAAGGCATACTTCCGTTGACGTGTAGATTCTTTTACCCAATGTTCGGGGACAATAGATTGACCGTTCCAAAATCCGTTATTTAAGTACAGGAAACCAATTTTTGCTAAATCTCGTGCCGATAGACTTAAGCCAAAACCTCCAATATTATATCCTTGAGGACCCGTTTCCCAAGACCGTTCCTTAATACCCAGCGGCTTGAAAAGATTTTGATCCGCAAATTCCAGTGTACTGGTTTTAGTCGATTTTTCCAGAATTATGGATAGAAGATGTGATAACGATGAGTTGTAATTAAAAACGTCACCTGGATTATTTTCTTGTGGCTGTTGAATCGTAAATTGCGCCCAATCCAGAGAATAATACCAGGCCATTAATAATGGACCCCAATCTTCCCACCTAATTCCTGCGCTCATCGTCAAAAGGTGTTTAAGACGGATCTGCTTTTTCCTCGGATCTGATTCGTCTGTGATAAATTCTGGAAAAAATCCGACAAGTTTTTTATCCACACTGTTAAGATAACCTTTTTCAAATGCTATACCGATTAGGGCTGAAATAACGCTTTTGGTAACGGAATGAATGACAGCAAGACGTTCAGGACTTCCTTTCCGGAAGTATTTCTCAAAAACAAGATAACCGTTCTTAACAACCAACAAACTATAAGCGTCAGGAAGTCTATTTTCGATAAATTCGACAGCTATCGCCATTTTAGCGGAATCCATACCGTGCTTCTCGGGGGAAGAAGATTTCCACTCGCTGGTGGGCCAGTATTCCGGCCCTTTTGTATGTGCGCAACCTGCAGCTCCAATTAACAATGCAAAAAGGATAAAAGTTAGAATATAAAATATTGTTTTCCTAAAACTGACATTTAATCTTTTCATTTTAAAATCCTTTTTGCTTCTACTATCAACTGATGCCAATTTGCGATATATTTAGAATCAGTAGTGTCCGGTTAACATTCGAATAATTTCAATTGGATAGGGCCACTAGTCATTTTGTTTTTGTAACTACTTTCTGTCAACACCTGATAAATGGGCTTTTTCTCAAAAAGAGATATACTTAAAATTTGTAAAATAGTGTAAAGACTCAGGTCAATTTTCATCCGTTTTTTCATTATGGCAACCAGAACGTAGGTTGAAATCGCAATCCATATCTGAGT
>CALZJV010000302.1 GCA_945787595.1 uncultured Desulfobacterales bacterium
CAACCGTATCGCTGAAGGCAAACTGCCGCTGTGCGCCGAAATGTGTTCCACCAAAGCCCTGCTGGCCGGTGACGGCGAAGTGATATCTGAAATTTATCGCAAGCGGGTAATGAAACGCGGCAGCCGCCCGGACACCTGGGGCTGGCAAAAGGCCTACAAGTTTTCGTGATGATGCGTTTTCATCACAGGATATACCGGCGACGCCACTCACGTTAAAAGCGGCCAGGCTGATTGACAAAGAAACATAATAGTTCACCGCAGAGTTCGCAAAGAACGCTGAGAAAAAAATTAAATTATCTCTGCGATCTCCGCGCGCTCTGCGGTGAGATACTTCTTGAAAATGGTACCAAACTTTATGAAGTTTCATAAAGGATAGCAAAATTGAATTGGCGAGGTTTCATTTTATTGCTGATATCGACCGTCCTGGTTGTCGTCGCCTGCTATGAATCCCCTGACGTCGTCATACACAAACCGGGCGTCTACAAAGGGGCCAGGGATCCCCTGCTGGTGAAGCAGCGGTCTGCGAAGCAGCAAGAAGTGCTCCGTGAAAGAGTCATGCTGATCCAGGCCGAGCGTTGATCACCGGTGATTTCAGAGAAGCGGCATAGCAGATTGTAGCTGCATGCTGCTGCCCGCAGGTGAGCACAATTGCAGGTGTGCAATTATTGGAATATGCCTCAATGTTTCATTCCAGCGTCGCCGTTGGTCTGAAAAGCGGCCAGTTTAATCGAAAAAGAAACTTAGGTAATGAAGTTTCATATGAGGGGTTAACCAAAAAATAAACGTCGAACATCGAACATTGAACGTCCAACATCGAATAATGAATTCTGACAATTTAAAAAAAGACCGGGCAACACAGGGCACAAGCGCCTGCGCTTTACGAGCGGGTCTACCTTTAGAAATTCTGCGGTTCGCTTTTTTTAAAGTAGATAACGCGCAGCGTCATCCATATTGGACGTTCGATGTTGGAAGTTCGATGTTCGACGTTCAATCTTTTTACAATTTTAAACGTGCCAGGAGGAAAACCAGAAATGACAGCAACAACAATCCAAGGCAATTTCAAGGTTTCCGGGAATAGACGGCCCAGGGCCATGCTCAGAAAAACAGTGTTGGTGCTGCTGATCAGCACTGTTGTCCTGGTGATTTTAGGATGGATAATTCATGCAGGGTTGTTTGCCGCGGCCGACACACAAAACGCGGCGACCAATCCCCGTGCCAATTTCTGGCGAGCGGTTAGAGACGGGCAGGTCGGGGTGACCACCGTTCAGGGCCAGGAGCGGGACGTACTGATTCAAAACGGGGGAGAAAATTGGCGCCACATTCGCAACGGCCTGGTGGCCGGTATCTCACCCTGGCTTCTGGCGGTGGTGTTTTTCGCAATCATGCTTTTTTTCTTCATTCATGGTCCGGATAAACTGGATGAGGCGCCCTCAGATGAAACTCTCGATCGCTGGTCGTTGCCGCATCGTCTCCTTCACTGGTACACGGCACTACTATTTATCCTCATGGGCTTGACCGGTTTGAGCATGCTCTTCGGTCGGGCCGTTCTTATCCCTGTTTTCGGCCACAGTGCTTTTGCCGGCTACCTGAACTTGGCCATTAAAATTCACAACTACGGCGGGCCGCTCTTTTTGGCAGGGCTGCTGATCGAAATCATCGCCTGGTTCAAACCCAATATCCCCAAAAAAATTGATTTCGATTGGTTCAAATCCCTGGGCGGCATGATCGGCAAAGGATCGCGGCCCCATGCCGAAAGGATCAACGGCGGCTCCAAGGGCTGGTTTTGGTTCACGGCTTTGGCCGGTTTGACCGTCGGCATCACCGGTTTGATTATGGATTTTCCGGAGTTTGGACAATCGCGCGGGATGATGCAGGTGGCCCACGTGATTCATGCATCCATGGCCGTTATTTTTATCACAGGGTCCTTGGGCCATATCTACATTGGAAGCATCGGTGCCCAGGGCACCTTTGAAAGCATGTGGCGCGGCAAGGTAAGCGTTCAGTGGGCCAAACAGCACAATGATTTATGGTATGCAGAATTGATTGAGGAAAAGTCGTCGCAAAGCGGGCCGTCGTTATAAGAATAGCGTCGCATCCGGCATTGTTTTGCTCGATTTCAAGGAATGGTGAATTTCATCGGTTGCCTCAGATCGGTGGATCGGACGCTTATCGCTATAAAACCAACGAAAAAGTAGGGTAAACGCTAAGCACTTTTGGAAGCGCAATTTTTAGAAGGAGACACCGGTAAAGCCGGTGTCTCTTTTTTTATGAATTTGTATCTGACAGACAGCTTGAATTAAGCCTGAAGTTCCTGTAATAAGCTAAGCCATACGAACCGGAATGAAAAAAGGTGATTTTAGATATGGCTTTAAGCCAAACAGATTTTCAAAAATTTTTTGACCCCGCACAGATTGCCATCGTCGGTGTTTCATCCGGGGAATACAAATTCGGTGGGATGAGTTTTTTAATCAAACTCCAGGAAGGGGGCTATGGCGGAAAGCTGTATCCTATCAACCCCAAGGCCGAACAAATCCGGAATCTCAAGGCCTATCCGGACCTGGTATCCCTTCCGGAAGTACCCGATCTGGCCATCGTCTGCGTAGCCGCCAGGTTTGTCCCCTCCATTCTTGAAGACTGTGCCCGCATTGGTTTGAATCACATCCACATCCTTACCTCCGGATTTAAAGAAACGGGTCTGGAAGACGGCAAATTGTTGGAGGAACGGATCGTCGCCATTTCAAAGACACACGGCTTGAAGATCATAGGTCCCAATTGCATGGGCCCCTATTGTCCGTCCTCGAACCTAACTGCTTGGGGTGCGATTCCCGGGTTGAGGGGTTCCATTGGGATTATTTCCCAAAGCGGGGGACTCACCCAGCGTCTTACCGAATATACCTGTTCTCTCGGCCTCGGGGTAGAAAAAGCAGTGAGTTTTGGGAATGCAGCCGTTCTCGACAGTACGGATTTTCTCGAAGTCATGGCAGAGGACGAGAAAATTAGAGTTATCGCCATGTACCTGGAGAGTGTAAAAAATGCACGTAGATTGCTGCAGGTTGCCAAAGAGGCGAGCAAAAAAAAGCCAATCCTTTTATGGAAAGGTGGCGAAAGCAAAGCGGGGGCGACTACGGCTGCTTCCCACACGGGTGGCATGGCGGGGGCGCAGAAGCTATGGGAGGCTTTTTGTCTTCAAACCGGTGCGGTTCGGGTACGTTCGATGGATGAATGTGTGGACGCCATCATGGCATTCAACCTGCTTCCTGCGCCTGCCGCAAATGGCGTTTTTCTCATCGGTGGCGGGGGCGGAAACAGCGTGGCCTATAGTGATACGTTCAACCGAGCCGGATTCGAAGTCCCGCCGTTATCTGAAGCCAGTATGGGTTTTCTTCGCCGCAGCGTGCCGACTGCAGGGTCCATTGCCGGAAATCCTCTCGATATGTGGCGGACCTTTATCGATGCCGCCTACCTGTCCGAGGTATTGGATCTGGGTTACCAAGACCCTGCGATTTCCATCATCGTTGTCGACCGGCTCATCCCCAGAATGGCTTACCACTTTCCGGACTTAGCCGATCCAACACCGGAGATCATAACGTTTATAAAAAATCGACAACATACAAAACCGACCGTTTTTACCATCGACTCAGATGGCGGCGATCCGGACCTGGCTTTAACGGGGACGCGTTTAAGGGCTCAGTTTTGCAAAGCCGGCATCCCGGCGTATCCATCGGCTAGGCGGGCCGCGAGGGCTCTTTTCCACCTCTGCCAATACCATGCCCGGCAGACGCGCTAGGAATAGGTGAGCGCTAACTAATTACTATTTCAATTTTGTCTTTAATAAATTAGCAGCCTTTTCAGTTGTTTTCAGGTTTCGGGTTTCAGTGTTCAGGTTTCAGGGACAGTTTTTGCGGTGTCTGAAACCTGAACACTGAAACCCGAAACCTTGACTGGACAGAAATCTATCTAATTTTTGTCCGTTTTTTTTCTTTCTCCCTCACCTGTCCCGCCGCCAAATTCTTTAATGCCTTCGGCCAGTTCCTTCAATTTACGGTCGACAAGAAAGTTGATCGTCTCTTCCGGATACGTGCCGCCTGCCTGGGGTGCGCCGGCCTCTCTTCCCGTCAGGATTTCAATGCCTTCATCAATATTCCTGACCGAGTAAACAATAAATTTACCCTCTTTTACCGCTTCGACAACATCTTTGCGCAACATTAAATCTTTGACATTGCTATCGGGGATGATGACCCCCTGGTCACCGCTCAAGCCTTTGTGGCGACAGCAATCGAAAAACCCTTCGATCTTTTGATTGACACCGCCGATGGCCTGGACCTCGCCCTTTTGATTGACCGAACCGGTTACGGCGATATTCTGTTTGATGGGGACCCCGGACAAACTGGACAACAGGGCGTAGATTTCCGTGGAGGAGGCACTGTCGCCGTCGACACCGCTGTAGGATTGCTCAAATGCGATACTGGCGCTCATGGTGATCGGTTTGTCCTGCGCAAACTTCTTTCTCAAATAACCGCCGAGGATCAGAACGCCTTTATTGTGCGTGTTGCCGGACATGTCGGCTTCGCGTTCGATATTTATGAGACCGGCACGGCCCATGGCAGTCGATACGGTGATGCGGGACGGTTTGCCGAACATATAGTCACCGAGGGAATAGACAGCCAGCCCGTTGACTTGACCAACGACTTCTCCTGCCACATCGATCATCAATGTTCCCCGGTCGATCATCTCCTGGATCCGCTCTTCCGCCAGGTTGGCTCGAAAAATACGCGCCTCGATGGCCCTGTCTACATGTTGTTCTCCAACAACGGACTGGTTTTCCTGACCGGCCCAGAAATCAGCCTCCCGGATCAGGTCGGAAACGGCCGGAAAGCTGGTTGAAATCTTTTCCTGTCTTCCGCTCATCCTGACGGCCTGCTCCACCAGCGCAGCCACCGCTGTTCGATCGAGCGCTCTTAATTTCTCTTCATCGGTTGCCATTTTGACAAATTCCGCAAACTGCTGAATCGACTGCTCATTTTTGTCCATGACGGTATCAAAATCAGCCCTGACTTTGAATATCTTGCGCAGGTCTTCATCATAGTAACCGAGTAAATGATAGAGGTGGGCATCGCCAACCAGCACCACTTTGACGTTTAACTCGATAGGTTCCGGTTTTATACCGGTGGTGGTAAAAAAATACATCGGGTCGAAGGTCTGAATTTCGAGTTTTTTGCTTTTCAGTGCTCGTTTCAGGGCCTGCCAAACGCCGGGTTCGATAATGGCGTCCTTCAGATTGAGAACCAGATACCCGCTGCTGGCTTTGACCAGTGATCCGGCTTTGATCTTGCTGAAATCGGTGCGCCAGACCCCACTGCGGTCCACCACGCGCTCGATGGCACCGAAAATGTTCCGGTAAGTTGGATATTCTTCAATGATAACCGGAGGGCTTTTACTCTGGCTGTTGTCCACCAGCAAATTGACTTCATAGGGTTGGAACAGATCCACATCGGGCATCATCGGGGGTAAACCCGGAATTTGAGTCGGATTTTGCGGACTGAAAATTTTCAGGTTGTCGGCCATGTCTTCGATCATATCCTGAATGTGCTGCTTTACTTTATCATTTTTATATTTTTCCAAAAGTTCGGCGGCTGAATCCGAGGCAGTTTTCAAAAAAGTCGCCCGATCCATTTTTTCAATTTTTTCCGATACTTCTTTTTGAAGGTCTCTGAGTTCAAGAAAAATCTGATCGATCTGTTTTCGCAATATTACGTGTTTTTGTTTCAGCGCATCAAACTCTGCTTGCGGAAACCGGCCTTTTTCCACAACCGTTTCCAGCTGTTCAATTGAGACGGGTTTGTCATCGACCAACGGCATGACTTCGGGACGTTTAAACTGGCCCATTTGAACGTCGACAATGGCAAATCCCTCTGCTTTAACTTTTTGTTCCAGAGATTTGAAAAAGCTTTTAGCCTGACCCTCATAGGTTTCCATAATCTCTTTTTTCACATTGATGTATTCCTGACTCCCGAAAAGCTGAGGAATTTCTTTTTTCAGTCTTTCGACAAAATTCTTTGTATCTCGCTTGAAAGCACTCCCGCTTCCCGCCGGAAGCCGGATCAAGATTGGGGACTCCGGATTCTTGAAACAATTTACGTAGCAAAGGTCTTCCTGCGCTCCGTCTTTTTGCGACATTTCTTCCAGGAGCCGCTTTACCGTGGACATTCTTCCCGATCCAGCCATGCCCGTAACAAAAACGTTATAGCCCGGTTTAGCCATATTTATCCCAGGTTCCGGACACAAAACTGAAATGATAATATTAACAAACAGTTGCAAACAAAGTTTCTGAGACTACACTCTCTATCAAGCCCTTATTTTCAGTGACTTGAGAAGACATGAGACATTCCAATTTTTTCTAATATGTTTTTTGTCTTCTCCGTCAGCTCGACTGATTTTGTAATTGACTTGCCGGAAATCTTGTCAAAAAGAGTTACAAAGTCGATGTTGCTGAACGGAGCATAGAGTTCTTTGGAATTCAAATAATCCTTTTCACCGCCGGTCTTTCTTTGATTGGCGAGAAATTTGTTCAGAAAGTAAGCTAGTATGCAGATCGTATAAACCGCCTTGACATGCTTTTCAGTGTTAACAAAGAACGGCCTGATTTTAAGAAACGATTTTACGTTTTTGAAAACATCTTCAATCTTTGTCTTATCACGGTAAGCTCGTATGACCATAAAAGGCGTGACTTTAAATCCCCTGCCTTGACGTTCGATGTGGTTGGTGATGAAAACGCATACACCGTCAAGTAGTTTGTCTGACTCAATGACGTCTGTCTTTTTGCTTATCCAAACTTTAAAGCTATTGACGCATTTAACGCTGCCGTTTTTAAGCCGCGTTTCAACGACAATTGGATCTAGTACGGGTTGTTCGTAGTATTTTTTAATCTTTAGCCTTTTCAACTCGTTTAACACACGATTTTCAGTGGCCTGGCGCTTTCTGTCTCTTTTGGCATTCTTTAAGTCTTGGTTTTCGTTTTTAAGATAGGATTCGAAAAAATCGATTTTCTCTTTACGGTTTTTACGGTCCTCGACAAATAAAGTGGGATTAAAGCCGATGATGAATCTTTTGTTGCCGACAATGCCGTGATCATTGAAATAAAGTTGATCATCGTACTTTTTATATCCAGCAGGTTTCGGCGATTCATCGTCAATGGATATTTGCTTGAACGGGGCTAAATCGACACCGCAACCCGGGATCTGATTTCGATCCAACGCTGAAATATATTTCATTTGTGCATCTTCAATCATCTGAGCGTTGTCATCCGATATGATACCGCGATCAAAAACCATGGTGACATTAGCGCCGGTCAATTGGAATCGCTTTTTACAGGCATCAATATTTCGCTTGAGTGTTTTGACTTCAGCGGTGTTGCCTGCGAACACATCCCAT
>CALZJV010000303.1 GCA_945787595.1 uncultured Desulfobacterales bacterium
GTTCTATGGAAAAATCTGGAAGTTCCTGTTGAACTTCGAATGAAAAAAAGCCGCGGTAAATGGAAGGTTTATGATCTGTCCGCACTCGGAATCAGTGCCGTAGGCAATTATCGGGCCCAAATTCACCGAATTTTGCAGAAAAATTCACCCGAAGAGGTGCTAGAAATTTTTAAAGAGAAAATACGTCAGATTGAAGCGGATGCCTGAAAATATAGGTTTCAGGTGTCAGGAAAAACTTGAAAAGAACCTATGTTGAGTCGCTTTTTCTCCTTCTTACAACCCGTTTCAGCGGGTGACGACGCTTTTAGACATGGCTTCAAAAAAATTTGAAAATCACATCCAGAAATTACACGATGCCCGGTTTCTTGTCCTGCTGGTTCTGATCCTGTTCATGCTGGTTCTGACGCCATTTTTAGATAAATTTATCCAGACCAGAATAATGATGGACGTTTTCTTAACCGCCATTTTTATTCTCATAATATACACCATTCGATTAAAACGGTATCAGGCGATTATTGCCTTAGCTCTGGCTCTGCCATTGATTATTTCTACCTGGTCGGTATATTTTGTCGATATCAAAACCGTCAGTTTGCTAACCAGAATTTTCGGAGCTCTATTTTTTGCTTATGCCGCTATTAATATACTGCGGATTATCGCCAAATCGGAAGAAGTCACCAGGGAAACCATTTTTGCGGCCATTGTCGCCTATTTGCTGATTGCACTGTTGTGGGCATTTCTGTATATGATTCTGGAGCTGGCGTCGCCCGGGTCGTTTTCTTTTCCGGATTGGGGGTCCCGCGCGGAGATGATGCGATTTGAATATTTGAGTTTTGTCACCGTAACCACCCTGGGATACGGTGATATTACACCCGTAACGGACCAGGCAAGTGCCTTGGTTCTGATTGAAGCGGTTGTCGGCCAAATATATCTGGTGGTGCTGGTGGCATGGCTGGTGGGGATGCATGTGTCACGGAGGTCGAAGTAGTCTGAGATAATGATTAAAAATTTGAAATGAGCTAAAAGGAGCTAAAATTGTTGTATTCTATCAATATTATTATAAAAGATAGAGCGTAGCGTTTCCTTAATTTTAGGCATTTTAGACAATTCAGGTCATTTTAGGCATTCGTTTCTTTGTGCCTCTGTGTCTTGTGGCTGAAATTTTATGTCTAGTAAACAGAAAGGTAGCCTAAAAATGAAAAAAATCTTTATCACAATCCTGCTGATCATCTGTCTTGGTCCTCTGGATTCCTTTGGTGATGATTGTATCGAAGGCGACTGTGTGAACGGCAAGGGAACCATGGTTTTTGCCACCGGTCATAAATTTACGGGGGGGTTTAAAGATGGTGTCCGGCACGGCGATGGCGTGTTGTTGATGCCCGGTGGTAGAAAAATCGTCGGTGTCTGGGAGAATAACGAGATAAGAGAGGGCACCTATACCCAACCCGATGGCACCACCTACGAGGGACAATGGAAATTTCGAGAAAGAAACGGGCAGGGGACATTGACCTTTCCGGACGGCCGAAAATATATCGGAGAGTTTAAAAGCGGTCAGCGACACGGCAAAGGGACCATGACATATCCAGATGGCCGTAAGTATGTCGGAGAATTCAGCTACGGTGAGAGATCCGGTTTCGGCACCATGACCTATGCCGATGGCCGTAATTACACCGGAGAATTTAAGGTCGGCGAAAGAAACGGGCACGGCACGATGATTTATCCCGACGGGAGGAGACAGGAAGGCGAGTATAAGAACGGGGAGTTTGTGGGGCAGTGATTTGAATTCGGCCTCCGGCCCGTAGGGGACATAGGGGCCTACGCCCCGGAGGGAAGTGGGAATGCGGAAGTTGGAATGGGGAAGTGGGAATGCAGAATGCAGAACGAAAATGCAAAGGGCATGGGGCAAAGCGTATCGTTATGTGTTGATTAAGTTGATTGGTTGATTGGTGAATTATAATAACCCAATTAACCGAGTCAACTCAATCAACCTAATCAACAATTCCTCCTTCGACATTCGTCGTTCGTCAATCACCAGCCCTATTTCAATTTATTCAACCAATTCCCCTCGGCAAACCACTTCAGTTTCAACTCATCCAGAATACCGCTACCTTCGATATTGTTGAGCGTATTGCGGGTCCAGTTCATCATTAACGGATCATTTGCCGGGATCGCAATGCCGATGGGCTCATAGGTTAACTGGGTGACGACCGAGAGCAGGCCGGCCTCCGGATAGCGGAAAACCGATACCACGCAGATGGGATAATCGGCGATCATGGCATGCGCCTTATCTTGCAAGACCATGTTCACAGCCTCATCATAATTTCCGGTGGTGAACAGAGTCGTTTTGTCAAGAAATTTCTCGGCAAATGCCTGGCTGGTTGAGCCTTTGAGGGTCACAATCTTTGTATTGGGGTTATTCGCGTCCTGTGCTTCATCAGCATAGGCAATGGTCTTAATTTTGGTGAGAAACGCTTTGCCGGAAATAAAATAGGGGCCGATAAATGCCACCTTACGATTCCGTTCAGGGGTGATGGTCATACCGGACAAAACCATGTCGACCTGCCCGGTTTGAAGCGCAGGCAGCAATTCGTTGAAAGGCTTGGTAACAAACTTTACTTTGACATCCATCGCCCCGGCCAGCATCCTGGCAAGATCGGCCTCCAGGCCAAAGATCTCACCGTCCTTGGAAGTCATGTTTAAGGGCGGCATGTTGCCCATGGTGCCGACTACCAATTCCCCTCTTTTCTGGATGCGATCGAGCACCGGGGATGCGGATGTGCCGCTGGTTGCCTGCTGCATCTGCGCGCAGCCGCTAAAAAAAATCAACGTCAAAATCAACGCGAGTATAACTTTTCCAAACTTCATTCTTAATCTCCTTTTTTAATGGATGTTAAATTACAATGCTGCAAATGTATTCATCATATTTTAATTGTAAAGTCGCTCGCGACTCTTCTCTCATCATAATAGTTCACCGCAGATTGCCCAAAACACAGAGAAAGTTCCAAAAGTTTTTATAATGAATGGATTCAATAATATTTTTTTATTGTTAGACAGGATCTACGGGATTCATTGGATTTATTTTTTCTTTGATTTTGGATGAAATAAAGAATGCCCAATCGGTTGCGACGAGGTGGGTTATAATAGCGAGAAGGTAAACACAAATTTCGCTGAAGAAATCGATTAAAGAAATCCGCATATCTGGAAAATCCAAATTCCTATTAGATATACTTTTTGTGGGAGTGGCTTCCAGCCGCGAAATCAACTGTCGCGGCTGGAAGCCGCTCCCACGTTCAATAACACTTGTTCTTTCATGTCAACCAGAGAAAGAGATATTGGCAGTCCTGAAATTCTTCTTTCCACCGAAGGTGGTTATTATCCTGATAATCTTGTTTATCCTGTCTAATATAAAATAATAAAATAGAATCCATTCCAAATTATTTTCTCATTTCCTTAAATGCATTGATCAGCCCATTGGTCGAAGAATCGTGGGAATTTACCGGGGTCTCATCTGTTATTTCGGGTAGAATGCGGTTGGCCAGTTGTTTGCCGAGTTCGACGCCCCACTGGTCGAAAGAGAAAATGTTCCAGACAACTCCCTGAATAAATATCTTGTGTTCATACATGGCAATTAAACTGCCCAGGACCCTCGGCGTCAATTTCTTGAATAAAATTGAGTTGGTCGGTTTGTTGCCTTCGAAAATCTTATGGGGGGTTAGTTTTTCAATTTCAAGATCTGTTCTGCCGGCTTTTTTCAACTCCGCGACCACTTCTTCTTTGGTTTTGCCGTTCATGAGCGCTTCGGTTTGGGCAAAAAAGTTGGACAACAAAATATTGTGATGCTCGCCGATCGGGTTGTGGCTGACAGCCGGTGCCAGGAAATCCGCCGGGATAAATTTCGTCCCCTGATGAATCAATTGATAGAACGCATGCTGGCCGTTCGTGCCGGGCTCGCCCCAGATAATAGGACCCGTTTGATAATTGACCCTCTTTCCGTCCCGACTTGCTGATTTGCCGTTGCTTTCCATGTTACCCTGCTGAAAGTAAGCCGGGAACCGATGCATGTACTGATCGTAGGGCAAGATGGCTTCCGTGGCGGCGTCAAAAAAGTTGTTGTACCAGATGCCGATCATGGCCAATATGACGGGGATGTTTTTGTCAAATGGTGTCTCCAGGAAGTGCCGATCCATATCGTGGGCGCCCTCCAGCAGGTCGGCAAAGTTGTCGAATCCGATGTAACAGGCGATGGATAATCCAATGGCCGACCACAGGGAATAGCGTCCGCCCACCCAGTCCCAGAATTCGAACATGTTGTCTTTATCGATGCCGAATTCTTCAACCTTTGCAACATTGGTTGACAACGCCACAAAATGCCTGGCCACAAGCGCAGAATCTCCGGCCTGTTTTAAAAACCAATCCCTGGCACTAAAGGCATTGGTCATGGTTTCCTGGGTGGTGAATGTTTTAGAGGCAATCAAAAACAACGTCGTGGCCGGATCTAATTTTTTCAATGTTTCCGTGATATGGGTGCCGTCGATATTGGAAACAAAGTGAACGGCTAACTTCTCGTCTGCATAAGGGCGCAACGCTTCGGTGACCATCACCGGCCCCAAGTCCGATCCCCCGATGCCAATGTTGACGATGTCGGTAATCTTGCTGCCCGTATAGCCTTTCCAGTCGCCGGATCTTATCTTTTTGGAAAAGCCTTGCATCTTCTGCAAGACGGCGTTGACCTGGGGCATCACATCTTGGCCGTCGACAAAAATGGGGGAATTTTTGCGGTTGCGCAGCGCCACATGTAAGACCGCCCGATTTTCGGTCTCATTTATTTTTTTTCCGCTAAACATGTCCACTACGGCCTTTTGCACGCCCGCTTCTTCCGCCAATTCCAAAAGGAGTTTGAGCGTTTCATCCGATATCCTGTTTTTGGAATAATCCACCAGGATATCTTTGAACCGGACATGAAACCTGTTAAAGCGCGCAGGATCCGAAGCAAAAAGATCCGTCATATGGATATCATTAATTTCGGCAAAGTGTTCATTGAGTTTTTGCCAACTTTGGGTCTGGGTCGGATTCATTTTTGGCAGCATATGGCAACCCTCCTTAGTGCTCCTATTCATAATAACGGTAACATTTTAGCCGTAATATTTTGCCCCACAAGGACCCTGGGTGTTGAATGGATTCGATTTTTAATTTCTTTTTTTGACAGGATTTACAGGATTAATGGGATTTTTTTGCCTGCGGCGAGATACTTCGGGCCGAAGGCCCTTCTATCCTGATGATCCTGCAAATTCTGTCTGATATGCTTTTCTTAATAGAATCCATTCCTCTGATTTTACTTTTTTGTTTTTATACTTAATTTGTGTTGGAAGTGGTCTTAGAATACTTCCTGGAAACCTTCAAGTCAAGAAAGGCGTCATTGATGTCCACCATATCAAACTCAATGCCTCCAGCCCGGGTGAAATCCGATGGTTTCCGGATTAAAGTTGTCAATGACCTGGCGCAGATATGCCGGTCGGCGGCAGACGAAATCCAGCGCATGGCAGGCCGGTCGGCGAAGCCGTTTACCATTGCACTCTCCGGTGGTTCAACCCCAAGGGGGTTGCATGCATTGTTGGCGAGCGACCCTGCCGTTCGTGACAGGCTGCCCTGGCATCATCTGCACTTTTTTTGGGGAGACGAACGCCATGTGCCGCCGGATCATCCCCAGAGCAATTACCGCATGGCCTATGATACCCTGTTTTCCATAGCGCCCGTTCCTGCGGAAAACATCCACCGGGTGCCTGCCGAAGAACCTGACGCCGCCGTGGCTGCCGAAAAATATGAGCAGGAATTGCGGGCCTTTTTTGAGCTGGAGGACGGTCAACTGCCGCGGTTTGATTGTATTTTATTGGGAATGGGTCCCGACGGTCATACCGCGTCTCTATTTCCGGCGACAGAAGCCCTGCACGAGACAAAGCGGCTGGTGACTGCAAATTGGGTTGAAAAATTTAAAGCCTACCGCATCACCCTGACAGTGCCGGTGTTGAATCGTGCCGATTTGGTTATTTTTCTGGTCAGCGGCGCCGAGAAGGCCGAAGCCCTGAAAGAAGTTTTGCAAGGCGATTATCGATCGGAGCTTTTCCCGGCCCAGCTCATCCGCCCCGGATCGGGAAAACTATTGTGGATCGTGGATCGAGAGGCAGCACGGTTACTGACAAATTCGTAAAAATTCACCGCAGAGACGCGGAGAACGCAGAGAAAATATTTTAAAGAATAGTGAACAAATTAGATGAGTAATCCACTTTTCAAATGGCTCTTATTGCTTTCCGTCCTTCCTATCCGCTAGGATTTTTAGCGGATTGACGGAAAGCAATAAAAAATTAACCCTCGGCGTCCTTTGCGTCTCGGCGGTGAACTATTATCCAAATCGTAAAAAGGGAGATAGCCTTGAACGATGAACCCTGAACCTGTGAACCCATACAAAAGGAGGATAGTTCCATGACCGGGCAATGTGACATCGGCCTGATCGGTCTGGCCGTGATGGGCCGGAACCTGGTTTTAAATATGGCTGACCACGGCTTTCAGGTGGCGGTCTTTAACCGGACCACCCGAAAAGTGGACGAATTCATGGCGGGTGACGCAAAGGGTAAGGCCATTGTCGGATGCCAAAGCCCTGAAGAGTTTGTGCAGAATCTTAAACGACCGCGGCGGGTGATGATGATGGTAAAAGCGGGGGAGCCGGTGGACGCGACCATCCGGCAATTTGAACCTTTGCTTGAAGCCGGTGACATTTTAATCGATGGCGGAAATTCTTATTACCAGGACACCGAACGCCGGATCATTGAACTTGATTCGCGCGGCATTTTTTACCTTGGTACGGGAATTTCCGGCGGAGAGGAAGGTGCACGGCACGGACCGAGCATTATGCCCGGCGGGTGCGGTGACGCCTGGCCCCATGTCAAGCCCATTTTCCAGGAGATCGCCGCCAAGGTCGGCACCAATCATGATATTCCGTGCTGCGAGTGGGTGGGCTCCGGCGGGGCCGGACACTATGTCAAAATGATTCACAACGGCATCGAATACGGCGACATGCAGTTGATATGTGAAGCCTACAGCCTGCTGAAAGACGGTCTGGCGCTTTCCAATGCACGCCTCTACGATATATTTGCCCAATGGAACCAAGGTGAGCTTGACAGCTATTTGATAGAGATTACGCGGGATATATTCTCCGTCATCGATCCCGAAAGCGACCACGCCCTGGTGGACATGATTCAGGATAAGGCCGGCCAGAAAGGAACCGGCAAATGGACCAGTCAACTGGCCCTCGACCTGGGGGTTCCGACAACACTGATTACCGAGGCGGTGTTTGCCAGAATTCTTTCGTCGCAAAAAGAAAAACGTATGCGCGCCGGCAATCGAAGCGGTGCGCCAGGCACTATATGCATCCAAAATCTGCAGTTATGCCCAGGGATTTTTTCAGTTGCAGGCCGCATCCAGCGAGAATGCCTGGGAATTAAATTACGGCGAGATAGCCATGATGTGGCGCGGTGGCTGCATCATCCGGGCGGTTTTTTTGGAGCGCATCAAAGAGGCTTTTGAGCAAGATGCCGGCCTGGAGAATTTGCTGCTGGATCCTTACTTCAAGCAGGCGGTGGCGGCGAATCAGGAAGGCTGGCGGCAGGTTGTCGCTACAGCCGCCGGGCTGGGCATTCCCGTACCGGCCATCAGTGCGGCCCTGAATTACTATGACGGTTACCGCAGCGAACGCCTGCCCCACAACCTGCTGCAGGCCCAACGGGATTATTTCGGTGCCCATACCTATGAGCGGATCGACCGGGAGGGGAATTTTCACTCGGATTGGATCGGATTAAGGCGTGAGCCGCAGAAATGATATGGAATGGATTCTATTCTATTATTTTATATAACAGACAGGATTAACTGGAAAGTATAGGAATTTCCATTTTGAGGACACGGATGAACACGGATTCCCAGGATATCAAAAGCTACAAAAAACCAAATATCTGTAGAAATCTGTGTCCTAATTTAACTTGATTATCAGGATAAAATCCACCTTCGGTGGGAAGAATAAATTCGGGGTTATAATTTTAATTGGGAAAATGAAATTGACAAAACCATATCGATCAGGATATTGTAATACGAAATAATATCGATGGAGGTTTTGGAATGCAAACAGTAACCGTATCGCCGAAATATCAAGTCGTTATACCAAAATCCGTAAGGGAGGCATTGCATCTTCGTCCTGGTCAAAAAATGCAGGTTGTAGAATATGATGGGCGGATCGAGCTTATCCCGGAACGAGATATAAAAGAACTCCGCGGATTCCTGAAAGGAATAAATACTGAATTCAAGCGAGAGGAAGATAGAGTATGAATATTGTGGATTCTTCCGGTTGGCTTGCATACTTCGCGGATGAGCCTAACGGCAAGCACTTTTTAATCCCTTTGAAGGACACGGCAGCACTTATTGTTCCAACGGTAACGATATATGAGGTTTTCAAGGTAGTTCTTCGAGAGTCCAGTGAGAATGAGGCGCTACACGCGGTCGTTGCTATGCAAAAAGGAACGGTGGTGGATCTAACTCCCCCACTGGCGATTGCTGCCTCAAAATTAAGTTTGGAGCATAATCTTCCGATGGCTGACAGCATTATTCTCGCAACAGCAAAGGAATTTGATGCCACCCTCTGGACTCAGGATTCGGACTTTAAAAATATTAATAGTGTGAAGTATTTTCCTAAGAGATAAAGGAGAAAATTATGGATATTTCATTACCTTTAGATAAAATGACAACAATAGATAAAATAGCTGTGATGGAAAAACTATGGGACGATCTATGCCGAGATCCTGAATCCATTCCATCGCCAAAATGGCACAAAGAAGTTTTAGAGGCTAGAGAAAAGGAGATAAACGAAGGGAAGGCAAAATTTGCAGCTTTTGATCGGGCTAAGGAAAGAATTAGGGATCAGATTAAATGAGAATCAAACTCCTTATTCGGGTCTATGCCATCTTGGATTGTCGCCGGAATCCCGCGTGGATTCGAAATAGACTTACGTGATCTTCGAACCTGTGCCTGCCCAACCTGTCCAGTTAAATGTTTGCCCAATGAAATGTCTACCCAAAGGCAATTTAACCGGGATGGACCCTTTTCATCCCATTCCACCGGGATCTAAGAACAAGGAAAAATAAACGAATCCATTCATTTTTCATCGAGGCGCAGCCTATT
>CALZJV010000304.1 GCA_945787595.1 uncultured Desulfobacterales bacterium
TTGCCAGGGTGAGTGCCAATTTATAATCCTGCGGGTCGATTTGCAGAATTTCCGATCCTTTTTTTAAATAACCGCCAACGGTGAATTCAGGATGAATGGACACGATTTCTCCGGCAACGCGGGACTCGAGAACGATCTCGCGCGCCGCTATGACGGTGCCCATGGCCGGTACCAAAATGCGTTCTTCCTCGGGCTGCACCTGGATTACCTGGACCAGAGGGAGCATTTTAACGGGTGGGCGCTTGCGAGCTTTGGGCGCTGTTTTGCTGATATAGGCGGCTCCGGCAATGCCGGCAGCTATCAGCGCAATTGATAGGACGATGTTTAAAACCCAACGGCGACGGCGGTGAGGCAGATCTCCCTTGTGAGATGCTGCTTTGGTCATTTCGTTTGCTGACGCTTTCATGCCTTTAATATAATACCGTTTGCGGATTCTATCAATCCTTTCCATATCGTTGGGGGATTTTGGTTTAATCGTACTAGTTCAGTCACTAAGGCACAAAGCTTTGCCCGAGGCTGTGCTCGGATAAAACGGCCTCTGAAGGGCAGCAAGCAGGCTGATAATATAATATCTTAAATTATGGGTTTCAGGTTTCGGGTGTCAGGAAGGCGAGTCGCTAAATCCTGAAACCTGAACACTGAAACCTGACACCCATGCTCGGAGAAGGTTTCATCGCGCCCGATAATGTCCCAAAAAGAGAACTATTTTCATAGTAAATTAAGAGGTCTGAGTTATACTCCCGCCATTAAATTTCCCACTTTTTTTGAAAAATTGGAGGGATCATCGACCTTACCGCCTTCGCTGATGACGGCCAGATCGAGCAGCAGATGGATATAGTCGTTGAGTTTCGGGTCTTCCTTGTCCGCTTCAAACATACCGAGGATTTTTTCCATGACCGGATGCGACATGTTAAGCTCCAGGGCGCGTTTATTTTCCGGTACCTGCTGGCCGGTGGACTTAAGGATCTTCTCCATGTAACCGCTCATGTCATACGTGTCGCCGGACAGACAGGCCACGGAGTCTGTCAGCCGGGTGGAGGGGCGGACTTCTTTGATGGTATCTTCCAGCTGGACCCGTATATGCTTAAACAGGGTCTCGTATTCCCCTTTTTTTTCTTCGTCGACCTTGTCGATATCGAGATCGCCCTTTTCAGCACTTTTCAGTTTTTTGCCGTCATATTCATTAAGTGCCTGGGTTACCCATTCGTCGATCGGGTCGGTCATCAGCAGGACCTCAAAGTCTTTCGATTTGAGCTGTTCGAGCAGGGGGCTGTTGATCAAGGCCGTCATGTTTTCACCGGTGATATAATAGATTTCCTTCTGGTCCGGCGGCATGCCCTCAACGTATTGCTGAAGCGATTTCCATTTGCTGTCGGATTTAGTGGTTTTGTAGCGCAAAAGATCGGCAATCTTATTTTTATTTTCGAAATCGGTGTGGACGCCGACTTTGAGTATGGCGCCGAATTCCTGCCAGAATTTTTCATATTTATCCTGCTCCATGTTATTAAGCAGATCGATGAGTTTTTTCACCAGATTGCGACGGATATTGCGCACCAGACGGTCCTGTTGGAGGATTTCCCGGCTGACGTTGAGGTTGAGATCCGGCGTGTCCACAACGCCTTTGACAAACCGGAAATACTCCGGCATCAGCTCTTTGCAATCGTCCATGATAAATACACGTTTGCAATAAAGACGCACACCGTGCTTGGATTCCGGATTGAAGATGTCAAACGGCGCCTTGGTCGGCAAGTATAAAAGGGCAGTATATTCGATGGTGCCCTCCAATTTAAGATGGAGCTTTTCCAGCGGTGGATTCCAGTCATGGCTGATGTGCTGGTAGAATTCTTCGTGTTCCTTGTCGGTGACGTCGGCTTTATTCTTGGTCCAGATGGCCTTCATGGAGTTGAGGGTTTCTTCTTTTATGACCTTGCGGGTTGTCTCGCCGATGGGCTTGCCGTCCTTATCCTTAAGCTGTTCATTTTCAGGGATCGGTTCGTCTTTCTCGACCTCCATGACGATCGGATAGGCCACGAAATCCGAATGCTGTTTAACGATATTGCGAATCGTCCACTCGTCGGTGAAATCCTGATCGTCTTCCTCCTTTTTTTTCAATTCCAATGTAATGATCGTACCCCGTCCGCTCTTTTCGGCCTCGGTGATGGTGAATTCACCATCTCCATGGGATTCCCAGCGTACCGCGGGATCTCCGTTTGCGGATTTGGTCAGCAGGGTTATTTTATCAGCCACGATGAATGAGCTGTAAAAGCCGACACCGAACTGACCAATCAATTCCGGGGTGAGGGTGGCCTCCTTGTTGAGCTGTTTCATGGCTTCAAGAAAGTCATTGGTGCCGCTTTTGGCAATGGTGCCGATATTTTCCAGGACTTCGTCATAGGTCATACCGATACCGTTGTCTTCTACGGTCAGGGTGTTTTTAACGGCGTCCCGTTCGATTTTTATTGTAAACTCCCCGTCATTGCCGAGAATGCCCTCGTCGGTCTGGGCTTTGAAACGCAGTTTGTCGATTGCGTCCGAGGAGTTTGAAATCAGCTCCCGCAGAAAAATTTCCTTGTTGGAATACAGGGAGTTGATGATCAGATTCAGCAACTGTTTGATTTCGGTTTTAAATTCATGAGTTTCGGTTCTCACAGCCATTTTTAAAATTACCTCCTAATTTTTTAGGTATTATCTTAAATTTTTATTTCTCAAATCTTAGCTTGAGGTGCGGGACCAGCATTAAATAAAACCGGCATGATGCTCAATTTGACATGATCTGCGAATGAAAACCATAAACCTCAAGCTATTTAACTGGGCAAGCACAGACAATTTTTTTAGGATCTAATTGCCCGCAGCTTGCTGCGATATAATAGACTTTTTTCGTATAGCTCGATACCCCGTCAGTTCTGCTGCGGGGAACCTTCAATTTTTGCATATATAATGAGTGCAAATTCAAAATTGTCAAGGTGAGTGAATCACCTGTTTTCATGGATGAATCGGGCTGATTTTGGTTGGTCGCACCAGTTTGATAACGGACAATTTGGATCTGTTGAAAACAGATACCGGTTCAAGTTTCATTCGTTAGAGGTCCAAATCGTTACATATTTGACGCTAATCAAAATTTTCGCGCCTTGCTGACCGGGCGACCAAACACTGAAAATTTGTGAATTTATCTCCCCCGAACCCTAGGATCTAGTGAGAAATGCAATTGGCAGGTGAATTTCAGAGGAGTGATGCTGAAGTGCAAAAACATCAATAGCCGTCTTTATCGGATCCATCAGAGAAAGTAAAAATATCAAAGTTTTAGGCACTAAAATTGCATTCCCAAATAACTTTATTCTATTCATTCGAAAATATCTCAATCCAATTTTTTTTCACAAAATACACAAAAAAGATTAATGAAAGATTAATAAGGACCTAATCCATTCATGTTTGTCCGCAGGTTGAGAACTAAAATTGCGATTAACCTCGCGATGATATTGCTGTTGGCGATGGTGCTGATCGATTTGGTTTCGATGGTGACCGTCAGACGTGAGTTGATCCGCTCGGAGGTTTCAAAGGCCAATCTGCTTTTGTCCCTTCTCAAAGATGACGTGTCAAAAACCTCTGTTGGGATTACGGGGACAGGCGGCTTGGACCCCGAGTCGTTTTTGATTAAAATGATTAACAACTCTCAGATCGAAAGTGCACTGCTCATGGCGGCAAGCGGTGAAAAGGTTTATCTGGGCCCGCAATCGGAAATTTCAGAACATGAAATTCTCGCGTATACTAAACAGGCCTTATCCAGCGGGATAAAAACGTATCATTTTTTCGATACCATCTGGGGTATATTCTGGAATCAAAAGGCAAAATTGATACTTTCAGCGCCTTTGTTAAACAACAAAATGACCGCCGGCAGTGTCAGTATCGTTTTGTCGCTCGAGAGCATATATAATGCACTCAGGCACTCGCAACAAATCCTATTCATATACATTTCCATTAATCTAATCATTCTTACGTATATTGGAATTTACCGCATCTCCAAGCTTTACCTCTTGCCGCTTGGCAGACTGGCCAAGCGAGCGGAAGACTATAAGGAAGATGATGAAATCATATTTTCGGTTCGCAAGGAAGACAATGAGCTCAACCGACTGTCCAGATCGTTGAACATCATGCTCAAGCGTATTTCAGCCGACAAGGAGAAGCTACGGTCCACTGTTTTGTCCCTTGAAAAAGCAAACCTGGAATTAAAAAAGGCACAAAAGGAAATCATTCAAGCTGAAAAATTGGCTTCCGTGGGCAGATTGTCGGCCGGTATCGCCCATGAAATCGGAAATCCCATCGGCATCGTCATCGGTTATTTGGATCTGCTCAAACAAGAAGATATTACCGCAGAGGAGCGAGATGAATATATACAGCGCACGGAGGCGGAAATCGAGCGCATCAACACCATTATCCGGCAACTTCTGGAAGTGTCGCGTCCTTCCAGGTCGGATCGGGCGGCGGTTTCCGTCCACCAATTAATCCATGATATGGTCAGCGTTTTGCAGGTTCAGCCGCTGATGTCAAACATTGAATTATCGCTTAAACCGGCTGCTGAAGAAGACAATGTGCTGGCCGATTCCAACCAGCTGCGGCAGGTATTTTTAAACCTGATTATCAATGCCGCAGATGCCATCTCAGTTGAGGGTCAAGATAGCGACGGGAAACTGGAAATAACCACCGCACTTGAGACGGATGTTGACCCTGATACAGAGGACCCTGCCACACAGCTAAATATTATGTTTTGCGATGACGGACCAGGGATCGACGAGGAAAGCCTGGGAAATATTTTCGATCCCTTTTACACCACCAAGGACCCCGGCCGGGGAACGGGACTGGGCCTTTCAGTCAGTTTCATGATTGTTGAAAGTCTGGGCGGTACGATGACCGTGGCGAGTGAAGTCGGCCGGGGAACGACGATGAACATATCGTTGCCACTTTATAAACCAACAGATACGAATGCATAATTAGTTCATTATTCCGGTTTATCCGGGTTAGGATGCAATCAATCACCATGTCGGCCAAGAATAATAAAAAGCGACTCCTGATCATTGATGACGAAGCGAATATGCGTCACATGCTTTCTACGGTCCTTAAAAAGGCCGGTTACCAAGTGGAAACAGCGGCCGATGGAGCCGAAGGCCTGGATATGATTCAACAGTCCCAGTACGATTTTATCCTCTGTGACATTAAAATGCCTAAAATGGACGGGATGAAATTCTTAAAATTGTCGCGGGATCTGATCGGCGCCGCCACCGTTATTATGATGTCCGCTTACGGAAGTATCGATACGGCAATTGAGGCCATGAAATCAGGTGCTTATGATTATATATCAAAGCCTTTTAAAACTGATGAAGTCTATTTGACCTTGAAGAAGGCTGAAGAGCGGGAGAGTTTAAAAGCCGAAAACCGATTGCTAAAAGAGCGTATTCAAAAGATTGCGGGAGATTATAATTTCGGCAAAATGGTAGCTAAAAGCAAGGCCATGCAGTCGGTATTTCAATTGGCGAGCAAAGTTGCACAGTACAAGACAACCGTACTGATACTTGGCGACAGCGGTACCGGTAAGGAGTTGATCGCACGCGGCATTCATTACGGCGGCGTGAGGGCGGCAGGGCCCCTTATCCCCGTAAACTGCGGCGGTATTCCCGAATCATTACTTGAAAGCGAGCTTTTCGGCTATAAAAAAGGGGCTTTTACCGGTGCGGATCGTAATAAAAATGGTTTGTTTCAAGAGGCCGAGGGAGGCACCATATTCCTGGATGAAATTGGAGAATTACCATTATCGCTGCAGGTGAAACTTTTACGGGTGTTACAGGAAAATGAGGTCCGGCCGGTGGGCGATTCAAAATCGCTGCAGATTGATGTGCGCGTTATTGCCGCAACATCCAAAAACCTGGAAGAAGAAGTTAAAAAGGGCAGCTTTCGCGAAGATCTTTATTATCGATTGAATGTCATGACCGTAAAAATTCCGCCCTTGAGCGAACGAACCGAAGACATTCCAATATTGTGCAAGCATTTTATTGGCCGCTTTAATGAAATTCTGGATAAAGACATATCCGGTCTGGCTCCGGATGCCATGGCCCGGCTGCTAGAATATCATTGGCCCGGCAACGTTCGACAGTTGGAAAATGTTATCGAAAGAGCCATGGTGATCGCCGATGATTCGCTGCTGCTGCCCGAGCATTTCGCTGCAGAATTGATACAAAAAGACAGGCACACCCCGCAGGACACCCTCATTGAAGGATTATCCTTAAAAGATGCGCAGAAAGTGGTGGAAAAAAAGCTTATCACCCAGGCACTCGATGAAACCGGAGGCAATCGCACCCGGGCCGCCAGACTTCTAGAAATCAGCCATCCCTCATTGCTCACTAAAATAAAAGCCTATGATATCGATCTTTAGGTTCGGTTGATTGGTTATGTAGTTGATTGGTTATGTAGTTGAGTGGTTAAATGGTTGATTGGTTGAATAGTTGATTGGTTGATTGGTTGTTAAAATGTGGTAGGGATTCAGGGCTTCATGGGTTCTGCGTTCACCGCATAGACTCCGGCCTATAGAGGACGGCTCCTTCATATATCCATAGATTTTCGGGCTGGAAGCGCTACCGGAAAGGATAGCCTTTTGAGGTTCTTGTAGATAGATTTTGTGGATTTTAGAATAAATAAATCCTGACACGTGTCGCTGCCGGATCAAATTTATCCACGCCGATAGTATTGGAACACCACCCGACTGTCCGGGTGCGAGGCATTTCCGCTTTGATTCGCCGCTGCGTCTCGACTGCTTTCGACGAGTTCAGGTCCCGAGCCCGCCGAGGGGAGCTCGTCGAAGGCATACAGCAGGGAGCCTTATTTGTTCCCGGTTCGCGAGCCTTTAATCCGAATACCCCAATCCGTCTATTTTGTGTCTTAGCTTGCCGGAACACTTAAACGTGACTACTTTCCGGCCTCTGAGCATCAAATCCTCACCGGTGGCAGGGTTGCGACCCCTGCGTTGGGCTTTATCTTTGACGCAAAATTTGCCAAACCCTGAGATCAGGACATCCTCACTTGATTCCAGAGAGCTTTTGATGATTTCAAGCAAGCTTTCAACAACTTCCACTGATTTTCTCTTTGATAAACCAAGGTCGTGAATTGAAGTAACGATATCACTTTTGGTTAAAGCCATAGTTCATCCTCCAAAAGAATTATTCGTCCTGCGGCTGGATTTCCTCTTCTTTGGCCGGCATAACAGTTTCAACTCTTTTCATTATAATATCAACATCTTTCATAATTTCATCAAGTTCAGCTTTCAACTTCAAATCTTCTCTATCCTTCATTCAGGTTTCTCCGTCTAAAATGATATTGCGAAATGGTTTAACGACAATATTCAATGTGGGGACACCGATCAAAGCCAATATCCTCGAACACACTGTAATTATAAAGAATATATGGATAATCATTTTATGTCAAGCAACTTTCTGAAAAATATTGTATGTTCAGGCAATAAGCCCAATTCAATTTTGTCCGGATAATCAAACATTTTTCCCCAACTTTTTACTGAAAACACATTAGAATCAGAATAAGCCGCTCAAAAGTGATGAACGGCTTAAGCCTCTCTCACTGACTATAATGCAATCATTCGCAGGGGGGGAGTTTATCACATGAAGCGCCAAAGGAACTCATCAATAGCCACTTATTATTTGTATTGGTATGGCGAATAATATTTACCAATCCGAACTCATAAATTTGCTAATTATCGTGGAACATTGCTCATCAGGCGCGCGGCTTTTTGCGTCGGCTGCATTCGTCTTGTCAGCTTACGGCGGCAGGGCAAATATATTTATGTGCCCCGACTCGCTCACGCTCTCCACGCTGCCCACGCTATGCATCCCCAGCCAGCCAGAAATGCCAATCCGCCAAGCGGCGTAATCGCGCCTAACCACTTTACACCGCTCACACTCAGCAGGTAAAGGCTGCCTGAAAAAAGGATAGTGCCAATGACAAACAGCCACCCGCCAATTCTTACGAGCCGGGAGGGCCATTTAGTATGAGCCCCAGCTACCGCGATCAGCGCGAAAGCATGATACATTTGGTATCGCACTCCCACCTCGAAGACCGACAGCATTTCGGGATCCAATCGACCTTGTAAACCATGTGCGCCGAACGCGCCTGCCGCAACTCCTACCAAGGCGGACAGTGTACCCAATAAAAAGAAGATCCGCTCCATTATCTACTCATTTATTTAGGATGAAAGACCAAAAAAACCAATAAAGCATTGTATATCATTTCACGGATTCTCGGATTCAAGCAAGTTAATGTAGCGAATAAGCCAACGAGCTCACATATCGGGCGCATTTACTTCCACAAGAAACAGATCTTATGGACACCCTTGAAAGGTAAGAGAAGCTGTTTGCAAATTCCAATATTGGATTCTTGATCATCGAAATTTGAGATCGAGATACCCAACAGTCTGACCTTCTTAGTCCCGGCTTCGGTCTTAGCTAATAATGGTTTGATGTATTTCATTATTATCGAAGCGCTGTCTGCAGGTTCATCAATCGTAATGCTTCTGGTAACGGATTGGAAGTCATAATATTTTATTTTAAGTGTGATCGTCTGTCCTTTCGCTCCACGCTTGATCAATGAGTTCTCTAATCTGCCAGCGATATTTTCCAGTATCTCGAGCATCTGATCTCTATCGTTAATGTCCTCAAGGAGGGTGGTTTCTTTACCGATTGATTTCCTGATCCTGTTGGGTTCGACTGGTCTATCATCATTTCCATGGGAAATATTGTAAAAGTAGCCGCCTGACTTTCCAAAAAGATGAATTAATTGATCCTTTTTAAACTTTTTAAGATCGGCGCCGGTCTTAACCTCGAGGTTTAGCATTTTTTCTTCAGTGACTTTTCCAACTCCAAAAAATTTCCTGATCGGCAATCTGTCAATAAACTCGTCTGCCATGTCAGGCGTAATGACCGTTATTCCATCTGGTTTGTTAATATCAGAAGCAACCTTTGCAATAAACTTATTGAAGGAGACGCCGGCGGACGCAGTTAGTTTGCCAGTTTTGTGATAGATTTTTCTTTTAATTTCCTTTGCAATTAGGGTAGCAGAGGTCATCCCTCTATAATTCTCAGTGACATCAAGAAACGCTTCATCCAAGGATAAGGGTTCGACAAGATCGGTGTATTCACAGAAAATTTCTCTTATATCAGTTGATACGGCTCTGTATGCATCAAATCTTGGCCGAATAAAAACAGCATCAGGACAAAGTTTATAAGCTGTCGATGATGCCATGGCCGAGTGAATACCAAATTTTCTGGCTTCATAGGAACACGCGGCCGAGTGAATACCAAATTTTCTGGCTTCATAGGAACACGCGGCGACCACACCTCGAGATTGAGGATCACCACCCACTATTACGGGTTTTCCTTTTAGCTCAGGTCGGTCTCTCTGTTCGACGGATGCATAAAAAGCATCCATGTCGATATGGATTATTTTTCGTATTGTCTGCATCTAATGGTTAGAATTTTGGATCGTTGATTCTTTTCTGAAAAGTTCAGCAAGTCCCCAGAGAAGTTTTAACTTGAAGAAGCGCCGAGATTCCAGAAAAAAATGATATTATCAGATTTTTTATCTGAACTTTGTCCTGATCTGTCAAACAAATATGGTAATATAAGAGAATAATAGGGAAAGGATTGCGGTGTTATGACAGAGATATTGAAGGTTCCTTTTAATCGGTCATATTGGGTTGTTCCCGAAAAGCTTCTTGCCGGTGGTTATCCTGGATCAGAAAATCCAATCGAGGAGAAAAGAAATCTCAAGGGACTTATTCAAGCGGGAATCAGACATGTTATCAGTTTGATGGAACCTAAAGAATACAGTCGCTTGAACAACTCAAAAGCAGAAAATTTCGGTTACTTTCGACCAGATATCGATAAAGGATTTCTCCGTCCCAACTGAGCGTCAAATGGTTCGGATTTTAAATCAGATTGATATGTGCATCAAATACGACAAACCAGTATGTGTCCACTGCTGGGGTGGCAAAGGCCGGACCGGTACCGTTGTCGGTTGCTATTTGGCACGACATCGAATTTCCACTGGAAATGATGTGATTGAAAAGATCAAGGAGCTTCGAAAAAACACCGAGGATTTTTCAGATCTGTCTCCCGAAACAAGAGGGCAGATTAACTTGGTTATCAACTGGAAAAAAGGTTTGTGATTCGACTAAAGGCGGTATGGCATGGAGCAGGATTTTTGAGATATGATGGCAGAAAACATGATAATTTCGTAATGCTGTGGTCGGAATAGAAAAATAAAAGACCATATTAAAATTTTGGATCAGTAAGGAAAGATTTTTATTTGATATGGTATGAATATCTGAAATAAATATAGGCGGTTAACAGTTCAGATATATAGCAGATAGCAACACCGTAGCCCTGAGAACCGGCATTGATGATATCACAGATTTAATGAAGCAGGAAATACCTTCGCTTTGTTGGAGGTATATGGAATCGTAACGTCTATACTCACTGGTTTTTACAGAGCGGAGCGGAGTAAAAATCCAGTTCAGCGAATTGTTAGGCATCGTTGATTGAGCGAGCATTACTTTTCCTGAGGAATGATTTGCTGCCATCCATTTTGAATTAGCGCATTTGCTTGCTCTTCGTTTCGCATATCACTAAAATGATTCAGGCTTTTTATCACAGACTCCGCTTGTTTCTCAGTATCGCATGACATGAAAAGGAGACCGAAATATTCAGGGAATTTCTCATCAACCACAATTGCGTAGGCATTACGTCCACGAGATGGCCACACACCGATCAAACCGACCACGCTGCCTGAAGGAAATGTTCGAACTCCGATATAGCTAGCCTCATCGCCGTTTATTCCTTCTGTGAGGTTAGTGTCAGGCAAATCCCTGAGTTTATCTCCAAGATGCAGTTGCGCAAGAGGATCGCTTCTCAAATCCTTGAAAATGTCAGCCTTGACAATCTGCATAATCATTTCCTCATAATGCCAATTTGGTTTACCCTCTTTCTGGAGAACACGATCATGCACTTCAACACATACGTTTGCCATAACCGACATGTTTCGTGACCGTTCATTCACTTGCTCAGATGCATCAAAACGCAGGGGCATATCACTGTTTGGGAAAAACTCGGTTTCAGGGATCTTTGGTGCCTCGTTTGCGCTCTCAACACCAAAAAAATGATCAATTTGAAGAGATAGAGGTAGCTGGATCGCTAAATTGGCCGCTCTTCTCATTTCCAACAAAGAATCAATCATGCGTATCTTTTCTCGATCGATTGCTGCAGCTGACCTTGGCTCTAGATGATTTGAAACACGCGCATCTGATTGCCTTCCTATCCGTTCAATTTCATCAAGTGCACTAAGTATCTCTAATGCATTGAGTTGCAAAGCCTGATCCGAAATTTGGGATATCTTTGGTTGAATAACGCCCAGTATCTCACCAAATGATGAGTACATAGCATGCAGGTCTATTTCGGATGCCATGCGTGTAAATACGGCGCGACGATAACATGTGCTGATTATTTTCTTCACAATGGCTCTGTCAGCTTCGTTGAGATGTGAGATCGAATGATCGTGATCGGGTCTTCCGAGTTTCCGCAGCAATAGCTTGTAAGCTTCTGCGTACCCTACGTCAGATAGAGTGATATACCCAACAACATCTGGTAGCCCTGGTAGGGCTACATCATCGATCCTTAAGCAAAGAATATAGTCGGAACGATCCTTCATAAACCTTGAGATGGCGTTTTGCCGTTCGAGGTTGGTCCATGCTTTTTCTATGTATTCTTTCGATACAATTACTAAGCAATGGCGAGCTTGATTTGCATATACATCTCCTAAGGTTATGGATAGGTCACGTCCCCAAAGTTCGGCCTGTTCAAATTGATCGTAAAAAACGGAATAGCCGGATGCGTCAAGACTGCGTGCGAAGGATTCAGCCAACGAGCGCTGTTCCCCGGCAAACGAAATTGCTATATCATATTTTGGCATATTCTGTCCTTTCTGGATGCATGCCCAACGGGCTGCGAGATGAGCCGCAGTCGGCTGGGGGCGGAAATTGCGTTTTTTTGCAATTTACCGTGCCAGCCGACCGAGCGCAGCGAAGCCCGAAGG
>CALZJV010000305.1 GCA_945787595.1 uncultured Desulfobacterales bacterium
GCCGTTTTTGGTGATGTTGAGGCCGATCCACCTTATGAGATTGTGGCGGATTGTGTCGAAATGATCCGTCGCGAAAAGGCCGATCTTCTCATCGGGTTCGGGGGCGGTAGTCCCATCGACATTGCCAAAGTGTCAGCCGTCATGGCTACAAACGAAGGCCCGATTGCGGAATATTTTGGCATCGATCTCATTCCCAATGCCGGGTTGTCGACCCTCATCATTCCCACCACCGCAGGGACCGGCAGTGAAGTCACCCCGATTGCGATTCTTTCAGACCACACCGAAAAGCTCAAAAAGGGCATCGTCAGCCCGCATTTATTCCCCTCGGCCGCTCTGCTTGATCCGGAGCTGACGCTTGGCTTGCCGGCCCACGTGACGGCCGCCACTGGCATGGATGCTCTCATTCATGCGATAGAATCATATACATCAAAAAATGCCACATCCATCTCCGACATGCTCGCATGCCAGGCCATGAAGCTGATCGCCACTAGCATTCGAACCGCATACGCCGATGGGAGCAACCTGGCGGCACGCAGCAGCATGCTGGAAGGCAGCCTTTTGGCCGGAATGGCCTTTTGTACTGCCGGTGTGACCGCAGTGCACGCGTTTGCGTACCCGATCGGTGCCGAGTTTCATATTCCTCATGGAGTTGCCAACAGCATCATGCTGACACCGGTCATGGAATTCAATAAGCATGGCAGCCTGGAAAGGTTTGCCAAAATTGCGGAGTACCTTGGTGAGGACACAGCCGGGCTATCAACACGCGAAGCTGCCGATGCAGCCGTGGAAGCTATGCGAATGTTGGCGGCCGATCTCAAGATACCCGGTCATTTGACCGAATTCGGCATCAAAGACGAGGATATTCCCGAACTCGCAGAAGGTGTGATGAAGGTGACTCGGCTTTTGGCCAATAATCCGCGTGAACTGACCCAGAAAGACGCCGAGGCGATCTATCGAAGGGTGCTGTAGGAAAATGAAGATTTCAGCCCGCCCTGGCCTCCCCTCTCTCCGAGCTGTAGGCTCTACGAGCCGGAAGCCGAAGCCTACGGGCTGGAAGCGGGCTCGTAGCCTGCGCCTCGGAGAGTGCGACATGACGGATTTTTACCGTTCACTGTAGTAGATCTAAATTAAGTCTTATCTTCCGGATTCATGCAAAGTTAGGTCTGGGCCAGGGGTGTCGGGTGCAGTTGGCCTGTGTTTCTTAAATTTTTTGAATCACACGTGACCAAATTTTTCGAAACGCCTGACGCGATTTCCGGACTTAGAACAAATTTACCGTGACCCTAGGTTTTTCTTGTCACGTTTAATCATTCCTACAAATCATATGGCTTCATTAATTGAGGGTTGACAAATCTTTATTTTCCAACCATTATAACTCCTATGACATATATGGTTTTAAACCCAATTAAGGATGGAGGTCCAGTATGCAACGGACAATTGATGTTACCACTGCACGGCGGCAATTCGGTACCTTGCTTGATGAAGTGTTCTATAAGGGCGATGTTATTACGATTGAAAGGAAAGGGAAACCTCTAGCACGCTTGGTTCCTGCAAATTCAGAAAGTCATCACCCGGCGCAAGATCCCCTCGATTCCGAAAGACAGCGTTTACTTGATCAGTTACACAGTCTACCTGCCCTTGCAATGAAGGAAGATCCTACAGAAGTTTTACGTCAAATTCGTTCACAAAGACGAATACGGGCCCTAAAGAACCATGAATAATATAATTGTACCGGATGCGAATGTATTTCTAGAAATGATATACAGGCGTTCCTTACAGAGGACTGCCAGACAGTTGATATCTCATGCGATTGAAAGTGAAATTCAACTTGTAGCCCCAAGTTTGTTTTTAGATGAAATAACAGAGGTTTTTTGTGGGAATTTAGATGATCTACAGAAAGTCCGGCAGCACCTTCTCTATCTTGAACATTTGGTAAACGAAAAAGCCTTGCTGATTGTCGTTCCGAGTTTTGCTATCAGAATGAAAGCTATTGAAATAGCTCGCACCGGAAATCCGAAGAGTGGTTATCCTGAACTCAGCGATTCTTTATATCATGCCTTAGCAATCGTAAACGATGCGATATTCGTTACCAATGATTCCAAACATGTTGCCAAGGTTAATAGATTTGGTCATGTGGAAAAACTGGCTGATTATCCAAAAGTTTTTGAACGAATTGTATGATATTTGGCAAAGTCGGACAAAAGAAAGAATTTTGTTGTTTTAAAAGACGGCAGGCCCCTGTCCGCAGTTGAGAGGAAGTCAGAGGGTCGCGTCTTCATTCTTGACATGAAGTGAAGAATGAAGACTCCTCTGTCTTTTCTATTGATACACTGATTCGAACACCGCCGCTAGAATGTTCCTATAAGCGGCGCCGCTGGCCTGAAAAGCGGCCAGTCTAATCGAATAAAAAACTTAACGGAATACAATTTTATTTTTCTGACAGGATCAACTGGCTGGACAGGATATAACCAGATTGAACAAAAAAAATCCTGTTAATCCTGTCTAAATTATGTAGTTTCATAAGAGATCTCAAAGGTGCTAAATCCTAAATTCAAATCCCATCTTTATTTAACTATAGAGACAGAGCGCAGCGACTCCATCCTTCCGCATTCCCTCCGGGGCGTAGGCCCCTATGACCCCTATGGGCCGGAGGCCACATTCCGACTTCCGCATTCGTCAAATGTAGTTTCATAAGAGGCATTTGTACCTATGGCAGACCCGCACCGGGAACTTCTACTTCAATGATTTCGATTTTTCCCTCGGGTTTCGCTCGAACTTCCTCCGGATTGGATGATCCTGCCGTACAGACAAACAGTGTGCGGCGGCCTAATCCGCCTAGCATACAGGCGTAGGGCTTCGTCGACACCGTCAGGCGATGGGTGATATTTCCGCCTTCCTGCACTCTTAAAACCTCCCCGGGATGCGGCGCAGCAACCCAGATGGCCCCCTCGGCATCCAAACAAATACCGTCCGGATATACGCCTTTCAAATTGGCCCAGGTGCGGCGGTTTTTCAAGGTGCCGTCAGAGTCAATGTCGAAGGCGGTTAGGCGATTCCCCCAGGTTTCAGCAACAATCAGCGTTTGATCGTCGGGGGTGATGACGGAACCGTTGGGAAAGTAAACCCCCTCAGCCACGATGCGGGCCTTGCCGTCCGGTGTGACCAGTACAATTTCCGCCGGTTTTACCGGTGCATCTGCCGCCAAATCGAAACCAAAGTTTCCGATGTAAGCCCGCCCCTGTTTGTCTACGACCATGTCATTGCAGTGAAAAGAGGCGAGCTCTGTCAAATCGGCAGCCTCTACCAACCCTTTTGGCTCGAGTCGCAGCAGGCGCCGGTCCATCATCGACACCACCAGCAGGCGTCCATCCGGCAGCCAGCCCAACCCGGAGGGCGAGCACTGGACTTCGACAATTTTTTCGGCATTGCCGTCCATATCCAATGTCATCACGTGAAGGCCCTGCATGTCGGAAAACCAGAGCTTTTCATCATGCCAGCGCGGACCTTCCGGAAATAAGAGGCCGTCCAACAGTATCTTCGTATCATGGGGCATCGTTTAATCCTCCAAGGCTGCACATTACACATTCAAAATTCCAGTGCAGATATCGTTAATTGGTTGATTTGTTGATTGGTCAAGTGATTGCAAATATGGATTTATCCCATATTTGAAATCTAATTGGACACCTGATTTTTCTAGAAGCGTGACATGCTGAATCGAGGACTATGATTTTCTTATTCAACCACTCAGCCAGTAATCTAATCAACGAGCACTGCAGTGCCACGTTTACAATCAGTGAACTTCGGTAACCGCCTCCGTCCCTCGCTCTATCAGTAATAAATTGTTTCCATCAGATTTCAGAACAGTGATTGAAGCGTTATCCGGCCTGAAACATACAACCCGGTCGTCTTCGGTGGCATGGCCGACTGCGACATTGATTGCAATGTAATGCGTGAACACGACCGTGTCGGTATCGATAGATACCAGTGCCTCAATGACTTCCTGGCGCCATTGCCGGAGATCCCGGTCAAGATTTGGCCACTGGTCGACCATCACCTCTTTGAGCCAGCGAACTCTGTCAGCCGGAGTTTCGGAAGGGAATCGTATCTCTCCCACCCGTTTTTCAACCCGGGGCTCAAGCTGCCAAATTTTCGCCAAAGGCATGGAAGTCTCCCTCGTTCTAGCAAGGGGGCTTGTGAGAATGGGCAAGGGACCCAAAGGGGCCAAAGTCAAAGCCGCTGCTTTGGCCTGGGCATGCCCCAAATCATCGAGCCCCGGATCCTTTTCCATGCCCCAGCCTGCCATGGCCTTACCGTGACGTACCAGATAGATTTTTGCCATAAAACCCCTCGGAAAAATGAAGATTGAAGATTGACGAATTATTGATATCGCTGTGCTCTGCTATTTTAAAATTGACAGAATGCCTTAATTCCGCATTCCGCATTCGACATTCTTCAATCTTCATTATTCATTCTAAAAGCGCCCCTGCCAGATCGGCGATTTCCCGGGCCAAGCGGCCTCTTTCAATCGCTACGGTGGAACTGGCATTGCCCATGATCCCCCTTTTATAGACACCCTGCAGAATACTGGCCAACCGGAAAAAAGAAAACGCCAGATAGAAATTGAAGTTGGCGATGCTGTCACGCCCGGTTAAGCGACAATATTGGGCAATAAATTCATCCTCGCTGAGAATGCCGCTATCTGGGCCGGTCAACCCTTCCAGGCTCCTGAGCCCGGTCAGTCCCGAATGATAGGGCATGCAGCTATATCCCAAATCGCCGAGGGGATGGCCGAGGGTCGAAAGCTCCCAGTCCAGCATGGCCACCACCCTGGGCTCGGTGGGATGAAACAGCATGTTGCCCATGCGAAAATCGCCGTGAACGATGCAACTGGTATCATCATCGGGAACATTTTTCGGCAGGTACTCCATAAGCCGTTCCATGGATAAAATTTCATCGGTCTTGGACGCGACATACTGCTTGGACCAGCGACCGATCTGGCGACTGAAATAATTGCCCGGCTTACCGAAATCTTCCAGTCCCAGATCTGCATAATTCACCGAATGCAATGCCGCCAGCACCCGAACCATATCGAGATAAATCGCACGTCTTTCTTCCGGGGATTTATTTGGCAGTGTAAAATCCTCCAGTACACGACCGTTGATATACTCCATTACGAAAAACGGCGTCCCGATGACGGCGTCGTCCCCACACAGAAAGAACATTTTGGGTACCGGGACGTCTGTTTTCTCCAGTGCCTTCATAATACGATACTCTCGCTCCACCATGTGAGCCGATGGCAATAGCTCTCCGGGAGGTTTTTTCCGCAAGACGTATTGCCTATCTTCCGTGCTTAAAAGAAAGGTCGGATTCGACTGCCCGCCTTCAAACTGCAGCAATCTCAACGGGCGTTTGAATCCTGCCAGATGGGCCATAAGATAGTCGGACAGGCGGTCTTCATCGAAACGATGAACCGCGCGCACCGGGATCAATTTTTCGTGACTTTTCATGATCCCTTCTTCAACTCCAGTCTGGCAATGACTTCACGATGGACTTCATCGGGGCCGTCGGCCAAACGTAAGGTGCGAATATGGGCATAGGCGGCTGCCAGCCAGGTATCGTCACACACCCCCATGCCGCCGTGGGCCTGGATGGCGCGATCGATGACTTTTAAGGCCATGGTCGGGGCCACCACTTTGATTTCACCGATCTCGATGCGGGAGACCTTGTTGCCGACGGTGTCCATGCGGTGGGCCGCATACAGGGTCAATAGCCGGGATTGGTCGATTTCACAGCGGGACTTGGCGATATCCTGACGAATTTGGCCCATCTCCGCCAGGGTTTTGCCGAAGGCCTCGCGGGATTTGACCCGGCGGCACATTTCTTCCAACGCTCTTTCCGCCACGCCGATGGTGCGCATGCAGTGATGGATACGGCCGGGCCCCAGCCGGCCCTGGGCAATTTCGAAACCGCGGCCCTCTCCAAGAAGTATATTGGATGCCGGCACGCGCACATCCTTGAATTCGATCTCGCCGTGTCCATGGGGCGCGCTGTCATAGCCGAATACCGGCAGCATGCGCTTGATTTCAACCCCGGGAGTGTCACGAGGGACCAGGATCATGGACTGCTGCCGGTAGGGATGCCCCTGGGGGTCGGTTTTTCCCATGAAAATGTAAATCTCACAGCGCGGATCGCCGGCACCCGACGACCACCATTTACGGCCGTCGATCACATATTCGTCGCCGTCGCGCACAATGGCGGCTTCGATGTTGCGGGCATCCGACGAGGCCACCTGGGGTTCGGTCATACAAAAAGCCGACCGGATTTCGCCCGCCAAAAGAGGTTTGAGCCATTTTTCTTTCTGTTCCTCGCTGCCGTACCGAACCAATGTTTCCATGTTGCCGGTGTCCGGAGCGGCGCAGTTGAAGACCTCCGGTGCCCAGGGAACCCGGCCCATGATTTCACAAAGCGGTGCATATTCCAGATTAGTGAGTCCGGCCCCGTATTCGCTTTCCGGCAGGAAAAGGTTCCACAAACCCTCGGCTTTGGCTTTCTCTTTGAGCTCTTCTATCAGGGGAAGGACCTTCCAGCGATCGCCTTCATTTAACTGGCGGTAATATTCCCTCTCATTGGGATAGATATGGGTGTCCATGAATGCTTTAAGCCGTTGCTGTAAATCCTTGATCTTATCTGAAAAATCAATAAACATATACATGACCTCCTCTTTTAAAAAGCTAAAATGATTTCCGGCTCCCATCCGGCTTTTATGATGCCGGATAAATCGGAAATAACAAATTACAAGCACCAAATTACAATATCCAAATCTCAAAAAAAATCAAACGCCAATTGTTTGGAATTTTGAAATTAGGTCATTGCGAATTGTTTGATATTTGTGATTTGTTATTTGAAATTTTTTAATTGCTGAAACCTCAACCCAGAACCTGGGACTGCTCAGTTTAGGTTCCAATATCCTTTAGCAGAAACCTCCCGATTCCTTCAAGTTTTTTCGCATATCACATTTTTGAATCCCTGGGCGGCAACAATAATGTTTTGCAGTATTATCTATACCTTATTAAAATACACTATATATTGTGCTTATAATGCTCTTGACATACAATTTATTTTCGGTCATGTATGGCAAATTTAAACCTAGGTTGAGCGGTTCAGCCTGCGACGAGCCCTTCGGTCGTGAGCCCTTCGGTCGTGAGCCCTTCGGTCGTGAGCTCAGGGTCGAACGGATCAGCCGAGTCGGGTTCAACGTTTCGGGTTGAAAAAGC
>CALZJV010000306.1 GCA_945787595.1 uncultured Desulfobacterales bacterium
GGTTTCATTGCCGGTTTGGCGGCCTTCGCGGCCTTCTTGGCTGCCGGCTGGGCGGGTTCGGCGGCTTTACGTTCGGCTATCCGCGCTTCCCGTTCCTGCACCCGTTTCTGTCGTATTTCCTCCAGTTCGGATTCGGCTTTGGCCTTTTCCGCAACGGCTTTTTGAGCCTCGGCTTGCGCCTGGGCTTTGGCTTCGGCATCGGCCTTGCGTTTGGCTTCTTCTGCGGCCTTCGCTTCCGCTTCCGCCTCCGCCCTGGCCTTGGCTTCGGCATCGATCTTCGCTTTTTCGGCTGCTTCGGCTTTTGCTTTTTCGGCCGCTTGCGCCTGGGCTTTTTCTTCGACTTCGGTCTTGGCCGGAGCGGCTTCCTCCGGAGCCGGTTGAGTCGCGGCCTTCTTTTCCGGCAGCGGGACGACCTTCGCGGCGGCCTTGGCTGCCGGTGGCGCTTCTTTCTTGGTGGGTGCCGCTTTCTTGACCTTTTCTTCCGCGATCGTCAGGTCCGGTTGCGGCGAAAGGGACAACAGATCCAGCTCTACCTCCGCCAGCAGCTTTTTAACCGGCGCAATTTCTGTGGCCATGCCGCCTTCATAGATTAAGTCAATGTAGGATCTGGCCAGGCGAATAGACTCGGGGTGCCGCATGATCAGTAAATTTGAGCCGCTCATCAGGTATGCCACCGCTCCCACAGCTTCCATCAAAATGCCGCGTTTTTCGGGATCACCCAGCAGGGGAGCCTCTTCGGCCGTTAGTTTGGCTTCCTTGCATTTCCAAACCTCGTTGCCGAGGTTGTTGATGATCGGAAACTGTAATTTATCATCCCCCTGGGCCAACGCCGCCATGCGGAGCCGTTCCATCACGGAATATGAATATTCCAAGCCATAACCCAATCCGCCTGTGGTGGGGTCGATAATCATACGATCCGTGGGCATTCCCAGGTTTTCGAGCAGGATGTTGCATTGCTTGGCAAGGTTGACATCGATGGGGGAAGATGCAATCACGGTATGCCCAAAGCCCATGGCCGCCGCTCCGATACCTTTGTGATTTTTGTCCTCCACCGGGCCGAGAATCAGGTTTTCTCCCTGGCATTCTTCGGCAATTTTTTTAAGAACTTCTTCATCTTTTTCGACGTTGGCTGTGCCCCATATAATCAAGGGCATCTTCAGCCGGCGCATCCTCGCCGTTGGGATCGGTGCTCTTTAGCTGAAGAACAATCATCTCGGCACCGAATTCCTCAACGCATTGTTTGGCCCAGGCGGCAGGATCTGAAATAACGTCTTTGAAGGGCGCGCGCGCCGCCTCCGGCCACTCATCCGGCTCCATATCCCAGATTTCCATGGCAATCTTGGGCTTGTTGGGCATGGCGCCTTCGAACTGGTAGAAGGGATAGCAGGCCTCTCCGCCGACAGTAACGGCTTTATTTCCCTTACCCAGGGCGATTTCCTTTATACTGCCCGTATAGGATTCTTTAAAAAATTCGAAAGCCAATGTTACCTCCTTATAAGCTTTTACCGATTAGTGCCTGCAGTGTCCATAATTGGAAACACTGCAGCGAGTTAACCACAATTAAAACTGCGCTTCTGACAGGTACTTTAAATTTTTTTACCCCCCCTTTCATGAGATTATTTATGTATATATCTACAAACGGTAGATTTATCGCCTATGAATCTAGCGTTTACCGGTTAGCCCGTTAGCCGGTTGTATAAACGGGCGTACGGGACCAACGGGCAAACGGGATAACCTAATCTTAAAATGAACTAAAATTCAAAATGACTAAAATGATCTCAAGTTGCAGAATCCTGCCAATTAAAAAGACAGAATACCTTGATTTCTGAGATTTAATTCATACTGTTTAAGTCTAAAACAACACTTGCCCAAAGACATACCAATCCTCATAAAATGCCGAATACGATCATTTATCTGGAGTGGATCGCTTTGTCAAGAGCAGAGCAAGTCTGAATATAAATTTCTAATTAAATCCAATTCATTTATGGTCAGGGTTCAGAGTTTCAGGAGTTTTGGGTCTTGGGGGTTTGGAGGTTCGGGGTTCTGGGTTCAGAGGTTCTGGGTTGCAACAATTGAATATTTTTCGATTGAATATTGAAGAATTAAGGATTTTTTCCATTTTATAAAAGGACAGAGCGAGACACGGCCCTATCGTCTGCGCTGCGCGAGCGCCATCCTCAAATATTCAATATTCAATCGTCAATATTCAATTTTTTCCTGGCCTCCAGGCGGGATTTTAGTTTTGGGAATTGATTCATATCTGTATGGGGTAAAAATAGGGCGGCCACATAATTATCCATGTATGAAGGTGTGTCCGACAATTCAAAGTTGGTCATTTTTTTAGTAACTTCCGATACATCCTGCCGGATACGATTGGTCAGGGAACTCATCCTGGCACCCATCAAGGAGCCGTTACCGATAAAGGTAACTTTATCCGGGTCCA
This sequence comes from uncultured Desulfobacterales bacterium, assembly GCA_945787595.1. The sequence continues at coordinate 2,444 of CALZJV010000306.1, forward strand.
TTTCCGGCAGCAGACCGATGATCATGGCTTTTTCAAGATCCACATAACTGCCGAACCCGCCGGCCAGAATGATATGCTCGATGTCGGCAATGCTGATTCCCACCTCTGTCAACAGGGTCAAGCAGCCACTGTAAATGGCGCCCTTAGCACGGATGAGATTTTCGATGTCGATTTCAGTAAGGGTAACATCGCGGCCGATCTGGGTTTCATCTTTCCATGCCAGCACATATTCATAAATACCGTTGTCTTCGCGGATGCGGGGGGTGTCCAGATCGCGATCAAATTTGCCCAAGTTATTAATAATGCCCATTTCAAACATGACCGCCACCATGATAATCAACCCGGACCCGCAGACACCTTTGGCACGTACATTGCCGATGGTGATGATCATCGGCTCGAGGGTAACCGGATCCATGGAGAAATCTTCAATAGCCCCTTTGGAAGCACGCATCCCGAATTTCAGTCCGCCGCCTTCGAAGGCCGGGCCGGCGGAACAGGCCGCACATGCCAGCCATTCTTTGTTGCCGATCACAATTTCGGCGTTGGTGCCGACATCCAGATAGAGCGTCAGGGCCTCGCTGCGATAAATTCCGGACCCCATCACACCGGCGACGATGTCGCCACCCACATAACTGGAAACCGCAGGATAAACCAAGGCGGTGACATGACCCACCAGATCCATACCCAGGTCGGCGGCTTTTATAGGCGGATACAGGGTGGCGGCTGGAACGTAGGGGGCACGCCGGATAGACCGGGGATTGACGGCCAGCATCAACTGAATCATGGTGGTATTGCCGGCCAAGGTGATGGTGGAAATATCCTGCGGATCGACGCCGGATTCTTTCACAATCCGTCTCAGGATTTTATTGATGGTTTTAATAACGACCGCGCTTATTTTTTCCAGACCACCCGGTTTTTCGGCAAAGACAATGCGCGAAATGACATCTTCCCCATAACTGATTTGCCCGTTAAACTCGCCATGCTCGCCCAGAACCTTGCCGGTGATCAGATCGATAACCTGTCCATAAATCGTTGTGGTTCCGATATCCATGGCAATGGCATAATTTTGACGGGTTGTATCACCCGGCTGAACATTAATCAGGCGAGTCTTGCCGATCTTTCGCACCGGCCGGACCAGGGTTGCTGTCACCTTAAAATCGTCTTCGCGCATCACATCCGGTATTTTACGAATCACGGAGAGATCGACCTCCAGACGATGCTCATCGTGTTTGAGTTTCAGATAGCTGATCAATCGGGTGATATCGGGCAGGTTGTCCTGGGCCGTGGGTGCGGGCAGCTGTAAATATTTTTTTTCCACCGGCGCCACAAACAGACCCTTTTCCTTGAGCTCCTCGAAGTTAAATTCCTTGATATGGGCTGTCCGTCGTGGAGCGGCCTGCAGCTTAAGCACGCCGGTGTCTATAGCCGATTCAACGGGAATACGGACCACCAGATCGCTTTTCACGATCGCCAGACAGGCCAGACGATAGCCTTTTCCCCGATCTTCTTCACTGAGTTTTTCCGAAATCCCACCCTCAACGGCACCGTCTTCAATTAGGACCCGGCATTTGCCGCATACGCCTTCGCCACCACAGGAGGCGTTGACATGCACTCCGGCCTCCAGGGCCGCACGAATGACGGTATCGCCGTCCTGAACCTGAATCGTCTTCTCGTAAGGTAAAAATCTAATCGTGTGCGCACTCATTTTCAATTTCCTTTTTCACTTGATGTCAGAGGACAGAAAACAGAGGTCAGAGGACAGAAATTGGAATTCGGAAGTGGGAAGGCGGCCTCCGGCCCATAGGGGCCTGCGCCTACGCCCCGGTGGGAATGCGGAATGAGAAAGCATAGGGCAGAAATTGGAAGTCGGAATGCGGAATGGGGAAGTCGGAATGAGAAAGCATAGGGCAGAGGGCATGGGGCAGAGCGCATAGCGTTTAAAAAACTGATTTTTTTAGTAAGCTTGCTACCTGGCTCCATGGCTTTACCTATTTCCGACTTCCGAAGACATTTTTTTCCGACTTCCCGCAGGGGCCGTTTCCAGCCCGTAGGCTTATAGGCCATAGGCTTACAGGCCGGAGGGTAGGCCCCTATGGCCCCTATGGGCCGGAGGCCGCATTCCGACTCCCGAATTCTTCTATATGCTCTATGTCCTTTTTGTCCGCAACCCAGCTGAACGAATGACGAATTACGAATGACGAGTGACGAATGATGGAATCGCTTCGCTCCGTCGTTTTCTATACTTGGTAAAGGCATAATTCAGTTTCCGATGCAACTCAAGCAAACCCATAAACTATCTAATAAACACTAGCGGTCCCCATCGAGTATCCAGACTCGAGCATCAGTAACCCGCAACTCGAAACCCGTAACCCGACATTCATAGCGCCGGTTCATCAAACTTGCAGCGCAACGTCAGCATATCCCCGTCGAAATAGGTATTTACCTTGTAAGGCAACTGGTTAAATAGTTTGATCATGCCGCGATTTTGAGGAGATGTGTAGGCAACCAGACCGGAAATATGATTTTCCCGGGCCGCCGAGGCCAGCTTTTTTAACAGGATCTTGCCCATCCCCTTTTTTTGATAATCTTTACTGACGGAAAAAGCAATTTCGGCAACGTTGGTGGCCGGATCGATCAGATATTCTCCAATACCCACCACCCGGCCGAAACCAAATTCGCCGACAACCGCCACAACGGTTAAGTCGTTAACATAGTCTATCTGAGAAACCCCTTCAACCTCTTCTTGTAAGAAACTGGTTTTTTCGTGGAAAAACCTGGCAACGACATCATCCTTGGCGAGGGTGTAAAAGTGCTCTTGAATTCTTCTTTCATCGACAGGTTTGGCGGGCCGTACCGCCACCTCTTCACCCTCTATTTCGATGGTTTCTTCTAGGTGGATGGGATAGACCCCGTGGATGGATTCACTCAGCGTTCTTTCGGTGCTGAGCAGCCCCATCTTTTTCGCTTCAAAAAAAAGTTCATCCCGAAAGTCGGGATGTGCAATACTGATCATGGCCATCGCCCGCTCCTGCAGGCTTTTACCGAATAAATTGACCGCCCCGAATTCTGTGACCACAAGATGAACATCACCCCTGGAGGCCGCGACCGCCGTATCCTCAAGCATCGGGACGATTCGACTCTTCTTGCCCTGCATGGCTGTGGAAGGTAGCATTATTATCGATTTGCCGCCCGGCGACTGGACCGCCCCGCGCATAAAATCAGATATACCGGTAATCCCTGAAAAATGGGTCTGTGGCATGGCATCGGCCGCCACCTGGCCGGTCAAATCCATCGTCATGGCCACACTCATGGCGACCATTTTGTTGTGGGCGGCAATGATTGCCGGTTTACAGACATAATCGGAGGGATGAAACTCAACCGCCGGGTTATCATCCAAAAATTCATAGAGGTCCTCCGAGCCGATGGCACTGCTGGCAACCATCTTGCCGTCATTAAAACCTTTTTTGCGATTGGTGATCACCCCTCTGGAAAACAGGTGCATAATATCATTGGTCATATACATCGTGTGGATGCCAAGATCGTTTTTTTCCGACAGGGCCAGCATGACGGCCTCCGACGTGGTTCCCAGGCCGATGGCAAGCGTTGATCCGTCGTCAATCAGCCTTCTTGCAATCAATCTGCCGATATCATTGGCGGCCGCCATTTCGGGGTTCTCGCCGATGGTCAACAACGGCTCATCGTATTCCACAAAATAATCGACATCGTTGACGTGGATAAAACTGCGCCCCAATACCCTGGGCATATTGGCGTTGATCTGGGCGATAACCACGTCGGCCGATTGTGCGGCAGCCAGGGTGATATCGACCGAAACCCCCAGGCTCATCCAGCCGAAATCATCCGGTGGTGAAACCTGGATCAGGGCCACATGAATCGGTAAAAGCCGGCTTTTAAACAGTCGTGGAATCGCCGACATGTTGATGGGTGTAATAAATCGCTGGTTGCGGGCGATCCTTTTGGGTTTGGCAGACCCCAGGTAGAAGGATCGAATATTAATATTCTGACTATGGGTTTTGTTGGCAATCAGGGTGAGCGGCGTTGTCTCCAGGGTCATCAGCCGGACGATCTCGATATCTTTAAAATAGTCTGACAACTCGGAAAGTCCCCGGATCAGATGTTGGGGTTCCCCACAGGAGGAACCGATAAATACACGCTGGCCCGGCTTGATTATTTTCAGTGCCTCCGCGACTTTTTTTTTGTTTTCAACATATTTATCCGGCCAATAAAGTGAAGGCGCCATGGGAGTCTCCCCCTGCCAATTGAGTATTGAAGATTGAAAATTGAATATTTATGGAATCGCTACGCTCAATCTTTTGAATCCATAAAAATTGATCGTTCGACCCTGTTGTTAGACTCTGAGGCTCTCGATGGGTAGAATTCCTTCCTTCGATATTCTGCGGTTCGCTGTTCAATCCAGGCCAGTCCATCGAAGCGGCAAATTGGATCGAAATGGAGATATCGACCTGCGCAGTTTCATATGAGCGCCGCCGCCGGAACACCTGAAACCTTCCATTTCTTACAACATGATGTCAGAAAAATGATCCTAAGGGCTTATACCAAGAAGTTTATGAAATTAGCTTATTTGGGTTTGATTGGCAAGAGTAAGATTGGAAGGGTCCAGGATTAGTTCTTGACTCTCTAATGCCTTTTATCTATATCTTTTCCGTTTGATATTTTCATCTTTCGGAAGAATCAACGTTGAAATTTTAGGATTGTAAAAAAAATGAATGCACTCAAAACTTTTAGCCGTTGGATAGATTTCCTGAATGAGTGGGTTGGCCGCGGTGTCGCCTGGGTGACAACAGGACTGGTGCTTGTGGTCTTCACCGATGTGGTCATGCGTTATCTTTTCAATACCAGTTTTGTATTTACCCAGGAGCTGGAATGGCATTTATTTGGCTTTATTTTCCTGATCGGCGCCGGTTATACCCTGCTCCACGACGGTCATGTAAGAGTCGATATCATATATCAGCGCCTGGGATTTAAAGGCCAAGCGTGGGTGAATTTTATCGGTGTTCTTCTCTTTCTTATTCCGGGCTGTTTCATGGTAATCACAACCTCATGGAAATTTATGGCAAATTCATTTGCGATCCTCGAAGGCTCACCGGATCCAGGCGGCATCCCCTTTCGTTTCATACTGAAGGGATGCATCCCTTTGGGATTTACACTCCTCTTGTTTCAGGGATTTTCTCTGGGCATGCATAGTTTCATGCAGATTCTGGGAATTGAAAAAGCAAGGGAGGAGCAATCCTGATGGATTATCTTGCGGCCTGGATGTTTTTAGCTTTAACCATCTTATTAATGGCCGGCTTTCCGGTCACCTTCACTTTGCTGGGTACTTCACTGGTGTTCGGATTGATCGGTTTCGGATGGGACTTTTTTAATCTGCTGCCCTTGCGCATCTGGGGCAGAATGACCAATGTAACCCTGGCAGCGGTACCCCTGTTTGTATTTATGGGAGTGATGCTGGAACGTTCCGGCTTGGCCGAAGAGCTTTTGGATACCATGGGCCTGTTATTCGGCCGCCTAAAAGGTGGTCTGGCAATATCGGTCGTAGTTGTGGGAGCTCTCCTGGGAGCGTCAACCGGTATCGTGGGTGCCACAGTGGTCACCATGGGGCTTCTGGCCGTTCCTACAATGTTGAGACGTGGCTATCAGAAGGAGCTCGCAACCGGAACTGTGGCAGCCTCCGGAACTCTTGGAGTTTATGGGAGCCGTCCTGCCGGGACTACTCCTGGTGGGTCTTTTTATCATCTACATTCTTATCGCTGCCTATTTGCGCCCCGGGGTTGCCCCGGCAATTTCCAAAGAAGAATTAGCGGCGATAAGCCCCAAACAGCTTGCAGTGCGTGTTGGCAAGGCCTTGATCCCGCCATTGTTTCTGATTGTTGCGGTGTTAGGGTCTATTTTTGCAGGCATTGCGTCACCAACCGAAGCGGCCGCCGTGGGTGCGGTGGGGGCAACCGTATTAACTATCGCTAATAAAAAATTCAACATGGCTACGCTGCGCGAGGTCATGCAGACCACGGTACGGTTAACTTGCATGGTCTTCATCATCCTGTGCGGTGCGGCCGCTTTCGGTCTAGTCTTTCGGGGTCTTGGCGGCGATACAATCGTCCGTGGGTTTCTGGGAGGTATTGCCGACCAATACAGTAATACAGCCGTATTGGCTATCGTTATGCTCCTTATCTTTTTCATCGGCTTTTTCCTGGATTTTATCGAAATCACCTTTATTCACGTACCGGTTCTGGCACCGATTATGATCGACTTCGGCTACGATCCGATCTGGTTCTGCATTTTGCTGGCGGTCAATCTGCAAACCTCATTTTTGACGCCGCCTTTCGGTTTTTCGCTTTTTTATCTTAAAGCGGTTACACCGCCGGAAGTCACAACCGGCCACATTTATCGGGGCATCATTCCGTTTGTTCTCTTCCAGATGATTGGGCTCGCTATCGTGGTTCTTTACCCACAACTCGCCACCTGGCTGCCCAAGCTGGTGTACGGGCCTTAAGAAGGAATCCATAGGGTTCAGGTAGACTTGACGAACAGCATAGAAAGATTTAATAAGTGGATGTAACGCCGGGCAAACCAAAAGCGCCCGGCATACGAGCGGCGGTCTGCGACATCGGAGGTTCCGCATGTGTAAAATCATCTCAACTGAAAAAGGAGGTTATTCATGAAACGACGTGATTTTCTGAAAAAAGCAGGTCTGGGAGCGGCAGCGGTTGCCGCCACCACGGTAAGCGCCCCCGCAGTGCTGGCACAAAAAAAATATAGCTGGAAAATGGTCACCACATGGCCGCCCGGGCTGCCAGTGCTTCAGACAGGTTGTGAGCGGCTGGCTAAACGTGTCGGCGAAATGTCGGACGGCCGGCTCCAGATACAGGTTTTTGCCGCCGGTGAACTGGTCCCGGCTTTTGGTGGTTTTGAGGCTGTATCTCAAGGTACAGTTGATTGTGCCAGTGGCGCCTCCTATTACTGGGCCGGCAAAGAGCCGGCAAGTCAGTGGTTTGCAGCCGTCCCCTTCGGCATGAATGCTCAGGGCATGGCAGCCTGGTTCCACGGTGGCGACGGGCTCAAACTATGGGAAGAAACCTACGCACCGTTCAACCTGATTCCGCGTCCTGGTGGTTCTACCGGTGTTCAAATGGGTGGATGGTTCAACAAGAAAATAAATACCATCGATGACTTTAAAGGCCTGAAGATGCGCATCCCGGGTTTGGGCGGTAAAGTCGTGGCCAAAGCTGGTGGAACAGTTGTGTTGTTGCCTGGTGGCGAAATTTTCACCTCTCTGGAGCGCGGTGTTATCGATGCCACTGAATGGGTCGGACCTTACCATGATTTGCGCTTTGGCTTCTATCAGGCGGCTAAGTACTACTACTATCCCGGCTTCCACGAGCCCGGAACCTACCTGGAGTATTTTTTCAACAAAAAGACCTATGAATCTCTTCCAAAAGATTTGCAGCATATTCTTGACGCCGCCTGCATGGAAAGCGAAGCCTGGGTTCTGCCACAGTTCGACGCCAACAACGGCGCAGCCCTGCAAACCTTGATCAATAAGCACAAAGTCCAAATGTTCAGGTACCCGGAAGATGTGCTTAATAAGCTGCGCGTAATGGCGGCAGAGGTTCTTGAGGAAGAGGCTGCTAAAAGTCCGATGGCTAAAAAAGTCAACGAATCTTTTAAAAATTTCCAGAAGGTGGTCGGTACCTGGGGCAGTGTATCCGAAAAAGCTTATTATGACGTCCTTGCTCCCAAATACAACGTTTAGAGAATAGTCATTTTCGGTGAAAATTAACTATAGCTCGCCAGCCGGTAAACCCACCCGGCTGGCGGTTTTTTTTTGTTCGGTTCAGGCGATCGTAGGGCCGACCTAATTTAACATATCGGAATTGCAATATTCCAATATTACAATAGTGAGCGACGCGAACTAGATTCCATTAAAATTCTTGTTCAATTTGCTACGTTTCGTGTAAAGTAATCTCAGCCGAAAAGGGCAGTGAAATATAAAAATTTTAAGGAGCCTGCAAAATGATCCCTGAAATCAAGAAAATCCTCTACGCCACCGACCTCTCAGAAAATGCCCGCTATGCATTCGGGTATGCAGTCAGTCTGGCCAACCGGTATGGTGCCGGGATCACCGTTCTGCATGTGGTGGAGGAACTCTCGTCGTTTGCGCGATCCATGGTGGAGGAAATTCTCGGGGAAAAACGATGGGCAGAGCGCATAAAAGACAAAGAAGCCGAAGTCATTAGAGATTTAAAATCTCGTCTGGATCAATTTTGTAACGAGGTGCGTAATGAACAACCGAGTTGTCCTTTTGTGATCGACAAAATCCACGTGGTAACCGGGCATCCGGTGGACCAAATCGCACATTATTCAAAAAAAATGGATGCTGATGTCATCGTCATGGGCTCCCGGGGAAAAGGAGGGTTGGCGGACGTGACGCTGGGCAGTACATCGCGCAGAGTACTGAAGCGAGGCATCACACCCGTGATGGTTATTCGTCTGTCGAAGGGTGAAGACACCTGATAGTGGGATAGTTGGGCAACTTTCCTGGATGCCACTATCTTCTTTTGGTTCATGCTATATTCCCCGCTGGTCAAAACAACAGCATATTCGATATCGGCTGCAGCGTGTCGATACAGGGCCGATAGAAGTCTAACCGGATCTGCGGGTGTCTTCGACAATGAATGGGGAGCAGCGAATACCCATACTCATCTTTTTTACCCATACCCTTACCATTGTGATAGTTTCACCTTCAAGGTTGACGAGATTGGGAAGTTCTTCGAGATAGGAAATATCGTCTTTGTTGAATTCATAAAAAAGGGTATTCGTGCTGAACGGATCAGCCACTAGAATAACCCTATCAGAATCATAGGGGTGCTTTTTGGGGGAGCCGGAAAAGGGAACGTGAGTATTTTTCAACATGTGGATATTTTTCGGTTTTTTATAGGCTTGAATCTGAAATGGTACCGCTTCCTGGGGATAGCTCTCAGACGTCATCTTTTGATCCTCCTGTTATGTGATTTCAAACCTCGTTGAATAGTTGACTGGTTGACTGGTTGATTAGGTAAACTATAGTCATCAATTCGGCATGTTACGATTGCTGAGATATCAAATGTCCCATTATTTTGCAAGTATGGGATAAATCCATATTTACAATCACTTAACCAATCGACTAATCAACCAATCAACGATATCTGGAGTAAAGAAAATCCAATGAAAAAATTAACCGGTTTCCAGGCGAAATACCTCAGAAGCCTTGCCCATGGCCTGAAGCCCGTCATATTTGTCGGGCAAAAAGGGGTAACGGATGCATTGGTCGCATCTACGGAACAGGCTTTAGATCGACATGAGCTCATCAAAGTAAAATTCATTGAGTTCAAGGAGAAAAAACACAAAAAGGAAATAGCCGAAGCCATTGAAATGAAAACAGGCTGCCATATGGCGGGCATGATCGGGCATGTCGCCACGTTTTACAGACCGCATAGCGATCCGGAAAAACGCAGGGTCGCATTGCCTGAGTGAACTATTATGATGATTCACAAATAATATTCCATTTTCGATTAAATTGGCAGCTTTCCAGGCCAACGACTGGGCTGACACCCCTGGCCCAGACCTAACTTTGTATGAAACTGGAAGATAAGACATTATTGGGATCTCTTGCAGTGAACAGTAAGAATCTGTCATATCGCACTCTCCGAGGCGTAGGCTACGAGCCGGAGGCCAGGGCGGGCTGAAATCCGACACCTGAATCCACCTCTATCCAAAGGATAAAAAATAATTGAGCAGCTTATTTGCAGACTCATCCAGGGAGCCGCTATTATCAACAATAAAATCGGCACTCTTCAGAGTTTGGTTCTCTTTTGCACGATGCAGGCGTTGCTGAAATGACGGCTCGTTTTCAGCTTCCCGACGGCGGGACCTCATGCGCTGCAATGTAATTTCCAGAGGCACCGACACGAAAATAACCTTGAGATCTGGTATTATTGTGCGAGCCCGGGGGATAATTTTTCTGCTGACGTTGACCACAACATGCTGTCTCTGGCTCAGCCAGTCTAGAACGATGGTCGGAACTCCGTAATCCGTGTTATATACGTGCCAGGTGAGCCAAATTTTATTGTTTCGTTTCAAATCCCCAAACTCCCTGGTCGTCACTGAAATATACTGCTCGGAATCATGCGCAGGACGGGTGATATAACGCTGGGGGATTCGAATCGGTTTTTCGGATATGGGCCATCGGGTTAGGATCTCGGCGAGCAAAGAATCCTTTCCGGACCCGGAGTTTCCGACGATTAAGAACAACCGACCCGTGGGTTTCATAATTCCAGACATCGTCATTTCGTTTACAATTAGGCCATATTATTTGGACAAAAATGTTGCAGATGTAATCGATAAGATACTACGATTTCTCCGAGACTACGCTGGGAAAAAGTTGCCCCTGCGGGGCAGTTGTCAATGCCAAAATTGGATTTGTTATTTGAATTTTCTTTCCTGAAGCCCGAACACTGACACCTGAAACCTTTATCCTGATCGTCCAATTTTCGTGCAATCGCTATCTACTCCTGCTCGGCAGCATGCGTTTTGATCTCATTGGAGTGTATTATCAGATGTTGCCCGGGATGGATATGCTCTCTCAACTTCAAACGATTCCAGATGATTAACGCCGGCAGGGGAACGTCGAATCGTTCCGCAATGGTGGATAGACTATCGCCTTCTTTAACTACATAAACGCGCTGTCGGTTTTCGGCCAGCCACTGATCGACCAGGGTTTTAAATCGAGCCTGAAACCCGTCGGCGGCGCCCTTGGGAACCAGGATCCAATGATTGCCTGCAGCTAAAAAGTGTCCCCTGATTTCAGGATTTAAATCCTTGATTACTTTAAAACGGGTATCAGCTGCTTCAGCAATTATCGAAATCGGCGTCTCCTGAAAGCACTGCAGTTTGATACGGTCAAATTGCAAGGGCGGGTATAAATCTTTTTCAGTGAATCGAAACCCAAAGGTTTCGGGGTCGGATAAAATGATCTTTGCGGAGATGACACGCAATATGTAGCGCTGGGTTTCCAGGGGAAGATAGAGATGATAATAGTATCGGGTTTTTTGAGCCAGTATTTCCGACAGTAACCCCTGTTCCCCCATGTTGTAAGCTGCCGCTGAAAGGGTCCAGCTTCCCAGGATATCGTACAGCTCCTTAAAATAGTCAATGGCAGCCTCGGTGGAGCGGAATATATTACGGCGTTCGTCTATTTCAGAATTAATGCTCAGTCCGTATTTGCGTCCGCTGCTCTTTAAAAACTGCCAGAAACCGATGGCGCCTTTTTTCGATCCTGCATGGGGTCTCAAAGCGCTCTCAGCAATCGCGATATACTTCAAGTCTTGCGGCATTTCATGTTCTTTCAGCATTTTTTCGATGATCGGGAAATAGCGGTTGGATCGTTTAATCCAGAGCACGACTTGAGGGCGATCCCAAAGGGTGAGGAGCAATTCTTTTTCAAGACGTTCACGAACATCCTGATTGTCCAACTCAACAGGTTCCCCACAAAAATCGAGTGCAGCGCTAATGCGTGCACTGGACATCAAGGAAGGAAACTGGATGGGTTCCAGGGTTGCGGGGCTTTCGCCCTGAACAGGCAACACGGTGACCATTGTCATAAAAAATATTAAGAAAAAAGATTTCATTTCTACAGCGCTCTCAAATATTCCGGTTTCAAAGTGATATTGCCGGCCAGAGCCTGATCGATCAGTTTTAAGGTCACCATTTTGTCTTTTGGTAATCTGGCCTTGATGGGCAAATAATTCGAAGCGTGATTGGCGTGAAATAGCCCTCTGGAGAGGTTGGTGCCGGCGATCATCGTCCTCAACTCCGTCAGCATTCCATCAGGTTCAATCAGGGTAAATTTTGCGGCTTGCAACTCATCAAAAAGCGGGGTTCCGGGAATGGGCATCAGGCTCAAGGCACCTACGTAGTCCGGATCAATGGCCGACAGCACACGGCCGGTTTCTTCGGCATGGACGTGCGATCGCTGCCGGCCGGCAATTCCCAGCAAGACAGTGACAGACAATTTCATTCCGGCTTCCTTGGCTTTTTTGCCCATGTCTATCATATGTGATGAGGTGGCGCCTTTGTTGATTTTTTTCAGGGTGACGTCATCGCCGGTCTCAAGGCCCATGTAAACAATTCCCAGTCCCTGTGTTTTAAGCGTTCTAAGCTCTTCAAGGGTCTTCATATTCAAGCTTTTGGCATTGGCATATGCGCCCACGCGGGTTACCCACGGAAGCTGTTTTTTTATGGTCTGAAGAATTTTCAACAGCCTTTTTTGAGGGACAATCAGAGCGTCCCCGTCGCAAAGAAATACGCGACGCTGTCGCCGGCAATATTGGGCCGCAAATCCGATATCATCCATAATTATCGAATCGGATTTTATTCGGAAGCGCTCTCCTGAATAAGTACCGCAGAACGTACATTTATTCCGCGAGCAGCCGACGGTTATCTGAATTAAAATACTGTTGGCCTCGCTGGGCGGCCTGATAATGTTGCCTTCATAATGCATTTTATTCTTCTTTCTCCTTCAACATTTTGGCGAGTAAATTACTCAAGGCTTCGAGCCCCACCGGCTTGGCCAGAAAATCTATAATGGAGTCTTTGGCCCGTTGGCTCATACCCTCGATACCTTCTTCCTCGTAACCGGAAAAGATCGAAATGTTGGCATTGGGGTCATGGTTGAGTATTTTTTCGATACAGGTAATGCCGTCCATTTCCGGCATGTTAAGCTGCGATATTTTTCCAGACCTTTTTTACCGTTTGGGGCAAGTTCCGGCCTGTAGCCCAGATATTCGAGCAAATCCCGCATGGCGTTGAGAATCTCAGGTTCATCATCGACCACCAGCACCCGTTGGCCCTTTCCGCGGTTGATTACCGGCGAGTCTTTTTGTTCGCCTTGTTTTTCGTCAAAGGCCAATGAGAAAAGAATCTTAAAGGTGGTACCCCGGTTAGGGTGCGAATCGGCACTGATCATACCATCATGGCTTTTTATGATTCCATAGGTGGTGGAAAGTCCCAGGCCGGTTCCCTTGCCGATTGGTTTCGTGGTAAAGAAAGGATCAAAGCATTTGCCGATGGCTTCTTTATCCATGCCCGCGCCACTGTCGGCTATGGTAACTACTACTTGTTTGCCTTCCTTAACTGCTTTAATGATCAGCCGGCCGCCATCCGGCATTGCATCCCGGGCATTATTGCATAGGTTAAGCAGAGCCTGGCTGAGACTGGTCGCGTCGCCCATGATCGGAAGCTTTGCGGGGAGGTCGGTTTGAATGTCTATTTTCTGGTCAAATGATTTTCGAATGATCTGG
>CALZJV010000307.1 GCA_945787595.1 uncultured Desulfobacterales bacterium
AGCAACCGATTCATGGTGTCGGTTCTGTTGGTGGCTATGGCGGTTTTGAATTGCGGTTTGAGCTTTTCAAGCAATGAAACCAGATGCGGCTCCACTATGAAATAGTTAAGATATTGCTGATAATCCAAAGCGTTACGAAAAACATGAGCCGCCGCCAAGGACTTTTCATCAGGGAATAAATATGCCAGAGATTCGAAAACAGTATGCATATGAACAAAGGCAAATTGTTCTTCAGTCACCGCCGGCCTTCCAAAATGCTGCAGGATATTGCTATAATAAACCCGATTGGCTTGTTCGGTATCAAATAATACGCCGTCGCAATCAAATGCAACAACTTTAAAACTATCCATTTCCCTCACTATCCTTACAAAAGTATCACGCTAAACCGGTACTCCGATCTGCCAATATTCCCTCCGTGACGCTGGCGCCAATGCCGGAGAGTCTAGTTGGATCGAGTCTTCTAACTGGGCTATTGAAGTTTGCGGGGACGCAGGTAACCGTAAACCTTTACGCTAAGCTGCGGCCTGATTTTGCTGTCTGTTTCAAGAATAATGGAGTCATAGTAACGGCCTGCCTCTGTTTTCAGGTTCTCAATATTTAGCCTATACGCAATCGTGTTGGATTCTTTGGTTTCTTCGAGCTGGTATTTGATGTATTTGCCGTCTTTCGCACGCAAATTGAGAATCTTAAAAGGATATTTTTTTTCGGGAACAATGGTCACAATACTCTGGACAAGATCACCAACAGTACCGCGCATATTAGCATGTTGTGGACGAATTGTGACAAATTTTTCAACCTGCCCGCTTATAATTAAGTCCTGCTGCGGGTGGGGTGCGTTTTATCATTGGTATAAACACCCGCAGTTTTACTCATTTTTCTTCCGCCGTATCCTTTAGTATCGACTTTCAGAGTAATTTTCCCCTCACCACCGGGAGGGATCTGCCTCGAAAATGAGACAGCGGTGCACCCTCAGCCGGTCTTCACGCGTTCAATACTCAACATTGCAGTACCTTTGTTTTGAACGACAAAGTCGTGTACGACTTCAGCCCCATCCAGGACCGGGGAAAATTCATAGAGGGTTTGCGGGAATAAAGCGGCCGGTCCGGCATCATTTTGATCAGCAAACCCTGTGGCAGCAAACAGTATCAGTCCAATTGCAGTGGCTAACGCTAAAAGCCCTTTACATCTCATTATTAACTCCTTCTCTAAATTGGATTTATAAGTCTTGAAAAAATTTTATGACGCATACCGCACAATGTCAAGGTGCAACTTTGTTTGAACCAGGGTGAATTTTCAGGTGTCAGTCAAGTCGCTGGCTGTTGAAACGATACTTTTTCACATCATAAAAAGAGGATCGACATCGATTGCCACCTGGACCGTTTGTCGGGCGAAAACCGTCGGGTTCTTCGATACTAGCTGATTGATAAACTGATGCAGCGCCTTGGCATTTAGACCTTTTAACAGGACTTGCCAGCGGTAACGTCCGGCGATTCTGGTCAAAGAGGCCTCAATAGGCCCCATGATCACCACACTCTGATAATCGGCGGAATGGTTGGCTTTTAATAACCGGCACTGATCACCCAGCAGTCGGGCATGGCTTTCAGTCTCTTGCGGGTCTTTGCCCGATATTTTCAGCTGTATCATTCTGGAATAGGGTGGATAATCAAGTGCTTTGCGAAAACCGATTTCCTGCCGATAGAAAGCAATAAAATCCTGCTGTCTGGCTGCGGCAATGCTGAAATGGTCTGGATTGTAGGTTTGCAAAACGACTCTGCCGGGTCTGTCCCCGCGTCCTGCTCTACCGGCGACTTGCGCCAAAAGCTGAAATGTTCGTTCACCGGCACGAAAATCCGGAAAACTCAGGGAAAGGTCCGCGCAGATGATGCCCACCAGGGTGATGTTGGGAAAATCATGCCCTTTCGCCACCATTTGAGTACCCACCAGAATGTCGGTGGTTTTATTTTTAAGTCCTTTTAGCAGCTTTAAAATGGATCCTTTTCGTTTGGTGGTATCGCTGTCCATGCGGTCTATTCGGGCCTTGGGAAAAATTGATGTCACCACAGCCTCGAGCTTTTCCGTACCGAGGCCCAGGCGCCTGATTTTAGCAGATCCGCAAAACTCACATTTCGATGTGGCTGCACGGCTAAAGCCGCAATAATGACATCGATAGGCATTGGCCTTCTGGTGCAGGGTCAGTGAAATATCGCAATGTTTGCAGCGCATGGGTTGACCGCATGCACCGCAAACCGGAAAGCTCGCGTAACCCCGCCGGTTTAAAAAAAGCAGTATCTGTTCCCCGCGTTCGAGTGACAATTTCATGGCCTGCTGCAACTCGGTGGTGATAAAGCGTCGGATACCTCGCATATCTCTTGTTTGACGAAGATCCACGATGCTGATGTCAGGCATGGGACGCTGTTCGACACGCGTTTCCAACGTGAGTTCAGTGAACTTCTTTGTGGTCACATTATAGTAGGACTGAATCGATGGTGTCGCCGACCCCAGTATTGCCACACATTCATTTTGTTTTGCTCTTACCGTCGCCAGATCCCTGGCGTTGTAGTGCAAGCTTCCCTCCTGCTTGTAAGAAGCATCATGCTCTTCATCAACGATGATGACACCGATGTTGCTAAATGGAGCAAATATAGCGGATCGGGCGCCGATGGCAATCGTTGCCTCCCCCTGTAGGATACGAGACCATTGATCAAAACGCTCTCCCGCCGACAGAGCGCTGTGCAGCACAGAGACACAGTCACCGAAGCGTGCACGAAATCGTCTTTCCATCTGGGTGATTAATGCGATTTCCGGTACCAGAACCAATACAGCACGCCTGTTTTTTAATGCCTCGGCGGCAACCTGCATGTAAACTTCGGTTTTTCCACTCCCGGTAACACCTCGCAAAAGAAATGTCTTATACCCTTTAATCAAATAATTATTGGATTGAGAAACGGCCTTTAGTTGCTCACGGTTTAAAATATGAGCACAATCGGGCTCAATTGATTCCCCAAGAGGATCGCGATATACCCTTTTGTAATCGATGGTCACATAACCGTCACCTTCAAGGGTTTTAATTAAAGCGGTAACAGTGGGCACGATCTCTTTAAGTTTTTTTACGGTGATTTCACCCTCGTTTTTTAACACATCCATTATTTTTGTTCTGGCCCCGGACAGATGATCCAGGGGCAAAGCAGTGTCAGCCAGGCGTACAAAGGGCTCCAGCCTGGCTTTCGTCTTTTCCCTGGCAAGCTCCCATTTCTTTGTAATCCAACCGGATCGTTCAAAATTGAACAACATCGTACTGGGTATATCCTGATCGATCTTTTTATGAAGGTCTTTCACCAGGATACTCCCGGATTGCAATAGGCCTAAAATATCTTTGGCAATCGGTGCCAGTCGACAGTGGTCGAGCTGATGTCGTCCTTTTTCGGTTATAGCGACGGATGCGAAATCACGAATATGTAAGCCGCTGGGAAGTGCATTTTTTACCACCTGGCCAATTGGATATTTATAGTAGTCGGAAATCCATTCGAAAAACGGCACCATCGATGACGGAAAAAGCGGCTGCTCGTCGAGAATATCCAAAATTGATTTGATCTCCTTTGTATCGAAACCTTGGCTTTGACCAAATACATAGCCGGTTTCCCGGCGCCGACCGAAGGGAGCAAGGACTCTTTTTCCGATGGCCAAATAATCGGCAAAGGATTCGGGGACGCTGTAAGTAAATGTTTGATAGACCGGAAGCGCAATGGCCACTTCTATGTATTTCATGTCTGGTACCAATTAGTCCGGCATCTCGATGACTATATTTATGCGGGAAGGGATTCGATGTTTTTAACAAATATATTGATATTTTCAACCAAAAAGCGGTATAATAGTTTTTAATTCAGACGTCGTCAAATAGCCTATTTCATATGGAGGAGAAAATAATGTTTAAAACTGCCAAAACATCCCTGACCATTGTGATGATTGCAGCGATGATGATCATGCCGTTAGCTACCACCGCCTTTGCTGAGGAATATTTTGAAGCGGAAGACCCCAGTGGCGGTGCCATGATATTTGATTTCGCCGTGGTGCGACCTGTTGGCATCGTTGCAACCGCTGTCGGTTGCGTATTTTTTGTAGTATCCTCGCCCTTTGCAGCTTTAGGAGGCAATATCGACGCAGCCGGCGAAAAACTTGTCAAAAGTCCTGTAGCCTATACCTTTAAAAGACCATTAGGTGAATTTAAATAAAATCCAAAAAATCTAAATTTTTTAGATGTTTTCGGTGTTTCGTGTTTTGGATTAGATATCAACTTGCTATAATGCAAATAACGAAACACCGAAAAAAACTTCCCCGAAAACTGCCTTTCTGCATTTTTTTCAACTCCCCTCACTTTCTATTCTCGTGAATTCGGTTCTATGATCTTGACACATAAAATTAATTTCAATATGACTGGCAGCGAATGTTTAAATAAAAAATCCGGATCTGGAAGACCGGTCTTGTTCTAGTAAAAAATAGAGCTGCGATGAGCCAAGACACGTCTCCGAGGATTCGGCTACCAGTCGGAAGCCATAGCATCCGGTTTTCTATGACGAATTAATTAGTTTTAGGTGGATTCCCACTTTCAATCTTATCTGCATCAGCGAATCAAATCGCGAAAAGGAGGTCGCCGTGCCCGTACATGTTGTGGATCACCCGTTGATCAAACACAAACTCGCATTGATGAGGGAAAATAACGTAACCACCAAGGATTTCAGAGATCTTGCGTCAGAGTTGGCGACACTTTTAACTTATGAAGCTACCAAAGATCTTGAAACGGAAACAAAAACGATTCAGGGCTGGGCCGGGTCGGTTCAAGTTCAAAAAATAAAAGGAAAAAAAATAACGGTGGTGCCCATCCTTAGAGCGGGTCTGGGAATGATGCCCGGAGTCTTGGATCTCATCCCGTCTGCCAGGGTGAGCGTGGTCGGATTATATCGTAATGAAGAAACCCTGCAACCGATTGAATATTATGTAAAAATGACCAGTGCCATGGAAGAGCGAATTGCACTGATCATAGATCCCATGCTGGCCACGGGCGGTTCGCTGATAGCCACCATCGATTTGATCAAAAAAACAGGCTGCAATCAGATCAAGGGTATTTTCATGGTTGCCGCACCGGAAGGCATCGAAAAATTGACCTCCACCCATCCGGATGTAGAAGTCTATGTAGCCGCTCTTGATGAAAAATTAAATGATATCGGATATATTTTACCTGGTTTGGGGGATGCCGGGGATAAGATCTTCGGAACCAAATAAAGGATTCGATTTTGGCTGATTTTATTCGGATAGAGGATAGCATCAAAGACGCGATCTTGACAATTATTAGATATGTCCAAGTTGCTACCGGAGTTGAGCCGACGCAGGATGAAATAGCTCAAATGCTGAAATCCTATTTTATTTTAAATGAAGTCGGAAACCAGGTTAAGTACCAGTTAAAAAAAACATCGAAAAAAGATGATGATGAAGATAAACTCGATATCCGAGGACCTGTTTGGACCTTGAATTTAATGACCGGCCCTAGTAAAAACGTCTTAGCCAGGGTCGGAATCTTTAGCAGCAATATCCAGGCGGCGGTCCAGTCCACCCGTGAATTTATTAAAAAAACCATCGGAGTGGATCCAAGCGACGAGATCCTTGCCAAGAGTTTGAAAAGCTCATTTATACTCAGCGAAATAAAAAATCAAATTGAATGGCAGCGCAAGAAAACCAAAAAGGCGAAGAGGCCTGGCGATGGGTCTTAAACTGAAACCCAAACTGAGGGGATCCAGGTTCAGGGTTCAAGCCCGCCCTCGCGCGACTTGGTTAAGGTAAAGCATCATCTGTTTCGAGCTTACAGCTAGAAGCAATATATAGGGTCGACGTTAATCCGGTCTGGGCCAGGGATTCAAAGGTTACAACCGATTGATACTGCTCACAGTAAATATTCAATCGTCAATATTGCATGGTCAATTCCGGTTTATCCAGATTAGGATTAAACAATGGTATCGGGGTTCCCGTCCTATTTGAACCGTTGATTGGGGAGGTTCCAAAGGAGGAATACCTATGAATAAAGAGATAAGGTCAGATACATGGATCTGGGTGGTTGTTCAGGATCCCGGTGCAAATGAGCAGTATCTTGGACAAGTCGATGAAGATAAGAGCGAGTCATTTATCCCTGCCTTTTACCAGAAGGAAGATGCCCAGCAATGTTTGATCCAATTGAAAACCGAGCGGGGGAAAAAATACGAAGCTCAGGCAATCTGTTTTGGCGAGTTGGCCAAAGACGCTGAAAAAAATGATTTTATGATATTCATTTTAACAGGAGACGGTCAGATTCTCCAAAAAATTTCACCAGAGGCAGATTTCTAAGATACCCTAAAATATCCGGGGATACCGGCGATCTTTGCTGGCCGATATGATTGGCGATAATGGCCTGGTCATTGTTGCCTTTAATAATTATCACACGAGGATCCCTCAATGGAACCAGACAGGCTTCGGCGGTCTCGGGATGGGTGGAATCACAGATATCGCCGAGATGATATATAGGCCGACAATCACGGTCTGTGAGCATCCCGAGGGCAGCTGCAATTGTTTCAGGCTGTCCGTGGCTATCCGCCATGATTCCGATCATAGCTGCACCAGTGCAATAATTTTTTTTTAGGTGATTCCCTGCAAAACCGTCATAACCCCAACGCCCCCAACTTAAACACGATCTTTTTTAGGAACTCTGCCGGCTTGAATCTGAAAGATGGGCGTCTGTTGAAGAACCTCGTAAAGAAACATAACTATCTTAAAATATAATAAAAACTATGCCTTCGCCCTTATCATATATTTAAACAAAAAAGATGCAAATTTTATGGAATAAATTTTGCATCTTGAACAAAATTAACAATGTAGGGCTGTGCCTTAACTCTGATGCTGCAAATATGGATTCAAGATACATCATTTTCATAAGCGAGTAAACTCTATTTATTCCAAGCAATGAATCGTTTAAATGACGGGGCCCTGTAAGGAACACGGATCCTGCCGGAAAATCGTATGAGTGACATAGAAAATTTTGATATCCGAACCCACATCATCGACGCCATCATCGATGTGTTCGACACAATGGTGTCAATGGAGGTTGAGTTTTTCGATTCCGAACCGCCGGATACCACCAGCACAGGGCGCATGGTAGCGACCGTTAATTTCGCAGGCAACATTATCGGCATTATCAATATTCAGGTAGACTCCGAGCTGTCAAGTCTGATGATGGCCAGTATGCTCGACATCGAACCCGAAGAAGTTGAAGATGATGGGGAAATCAAGGACCTGCTCGCTGAAATCAGCAATATCGCCGGCGGCAATCTGAAATCCGCCTTAAATGACGCCGGCCACCGTTGTGTGATTTCAACACCTTCACTTACCTACGGCGCCAACTTCACCATCAAATCTCTGAAAATGGAAAGATTTGAGCGTTTAATTTTCAAGCACCTGGAAAATTATATCTTCGTGGAGGTCGGCCTAAAAGTCCAGCAAAATTCCAGTGTTGGAGACGAACTCGGTGCCACTGATACCCTCACTCACCTAAGTAATGCCGATATCGAAAAAATTAATGCGCTGGACATAAATGCCAAGGTTTCCGAGTCGGTCATTGATGTCTTTGATACGATGCTCTCACTGAAACTGGAATCCGCGGATGCGGTCACCGCAGAAAGCCTGGAAGGCGTCCGCAACGCAGGGTCCGTCAGTTTTGCGGGAGATGCAACCGGTATGATCAGCATCCATGTCGGCGATAGCTTTTCGCGGGAGTTGACGGCTGAAATGCTCGGGATGGAAGTCGAAGAGATTGAAGGCGATGAAGAGATCAGAGACATGCTGGGAGAAATGGGCAACATCGTTGGTGGAAATTTAAAATCGGCGTTTACCGATGCCGGTTTAATGTGCGCCCTTTCCACTCAACATGGAAAATTATGAGCGGTTCGCTTTCCGTTTCGGTAAAAACATCATCTTCGTGGAAATGGGAGTAAAAGTATCTGAGCTGGTGCAGGCTGACACTCGCCAGAAAAAAGATATTCATTATGCCGTAGGCGATGATACCACTCAGGAGGATGCGCCGGCACCGTCGTTGGAAGCAAAAAAAGAAGATCCCGCAACAACGGCATCAGACCCGGCTATCCCGGAACAACCCGACGTATCTGAAAAGACCGATGGAGCCCAAGCAGCTGCACCGGAGCAGCCGCAGATATCTGTGAAGCAGGACCCAGTCAAAGCGGCAGAACCGGAGCAACCACCGGTTCAAGCAGAAGTAAACGATCCAGTTGAAACCCAGGGTTCAAAAGCCCTTGAAGATTTCGACCTTGATCTACTACTTGATATCCCTTTGGAAATCAAGGTCGAGTTGGGCCGCGCGAGAATTAAGATCCAAAAATTGCTGAATCTGGCCCCAGGATCTGCCATCAAACTCATTCGGTTGGAGGGGGAGCCGGTGGACATTCTGGTAAATGAAACGATGATAGCAAGAGGAGAAGTCGTCGTTCAAAACGAGAAGTACGGAATTCGTGTCACTGAAATCACGAGCCGTATGGATCGGATCCGAAGTTTCAGCATCTAGCCTTTATAACGATGAATGACGAATGTCAAATTACGGAGTTCTGTCTATTATAAATTGATAGAGCTTCGCGATTCCACAAATCTAAAATCCCTCCGGGGCGCAGGCTCATATGGCCCCTCCGGGCCGGAGGCCGCAATCCCTGGCCCAGACCTGATTTATCGTAGCATGTTTATGACCTCCTACTTATAAAGCGCATCGGTTTTGGTAATATACTATTGAAGCCGTCGCGCCAGGGCGGGCTAAAATCCCAAATTATGACCAATGACTCCATGGAATAAAAAAAACGGGATGACTTTGTAAAAGCGGATTCAGCATTTTTTCACCATCCCAACTCCAATCCATAGCGTCGCTTAACTCTGTCATCAGACAGTCAATAAAATCGATGGCATTCCTTCATTCTTCATTCGACAATCGTCATTCGTCATTCCTTACTCATCCAGCGCTGGAACATCCAGGCGTCGAATCTCATATCCGGTGACCTCTAAGAACCGCAACAGATTGTCTCTCGATATTACCAGGGTGCTGGTGTTGACCAGAGGATGAAACTGAAAGGCCTTCTCCTGTCCAAGGATTTTATCAAAAACAACTTCCACTGCATGGCCCGAGTCCCGGATGAGCGCCAGAATAGTAACTGATCCGGGATCAACACCCAGATATCGCTTGAGCCGATCCGGTGAACCGAAACTCAACCGTCCCGCTCCGATGACAGCTCCCAGAGCTTTAATGTCCACCCGTTTTTGGGCCGGAACCACCACCAAAAAATGCCGTTTTCCCTTTTTGTCACGCAAAAAGAGATTCTTGGTTTTAGCGGCCGGCAAGGGCGGCACCAGGCGTTCAACGTCGGCAACCGTGAACACCGGCGGGTGGTCGTGGCGCTTGTACTCGATATGATGGTCCGCCAGAAATTGATACACGTCGGACATTGATACTTACTCTTTGGCAGCCGGGACAACCGGATGAGCCCTGGCTGCACTTGTAGGGAATATGGCCTTGTCGTTCAAAGCCTTCTCCGGATACTTTCCGTAACTGCTTCCGGTGTGGCAGCCCGGCCAACATCTTACCCGGTAATAGCGCATCGGATTGTCCGGCACCGGACCGTCGGTGGGATACCATACACCCGCAGCAATTGGAATTTCCCATGAAGTTTTTTCACTTGAACTTTGCTCATTATTTCCGGAATCATTTGCGCCTGCAGGAAAGTTGCCGCCGATTGGCAGGAGTCCGGTAAAAGCTACCAAAATAGCAAATGAAAAAAGGACAACGATGGTTTTCATTTTTTCCTCCTCTTATAATATCTCTGATGATAGCGCTTCCACATCTTCAATGGTTTTCGCAATGGGCTTACCCAACACCCGCAGCCCGTCGTCATGGACTAAAACGTTATCTTCAATTCGAATTCCCCCGAAATCCCGGTAATTTTCGATCTTATTATAGTCGATAAAATTTTCAAACTTTCTTTGTCTCTTCCATTGGTCAATTAGCCCTGGAATAAAGTATATCCCGGGTTCCACCGTGACCACAAAGCCCGGTTCAAGTGTCCGGCCCAGCCTTAGATGAGCGGCCCCGAATTGGCTGCTTCTACGAATCGTATCGGTGTAGCCGACGTAATCTTCGCCGAGGTCTTCCATGTCGTGAACATCCAGCCCGATCATGTGGCCTAGACCGTGAGGCATGAACAATGCATGTGCGCCTGCTGCAACGGCCTCATTTACATCGCCCTTCATTAAGCCGAGAGAATTTAAGCCGGCAGCAATTTGGCTGCAGGTCATGAAATGCACATCTCGATACTCCACACCGGGCGATATGGCCTCAATCGCTTTCAGTTGAGCATTGAGCAGGACCGTATATATTTCCTTTTGTTTTTGAGTGAATTTCCCACCCACCGGAAATGTCCGGGTAATATCACTGGCATAATGCATGGGCGATTCAGCCCCGGAATCATTGATAATGATATCACCGTTCTGCATGACATTTTGATGACCAGGGTTGTGGAGGATCTGGCCATCAACGGAAAAAATGTTAGGATAGGAAGGCGCAACGCCGCTCGCACCGGCAAGGCCCACCATGGCGCCGACGACCTCTCGCTCCAACAGACCCGGTCGTGACATCTTCATGGCCAGCGTGTGCATTTCCGACGTTATTTCAAGGGCCGATTCAATTTGTTCGACCTCTTCCCGGGACTTGATTGATCTCTGGGCGACGACCGCCTTGATAAAGGATTTAGAGACAAAATTATTCACAAAAGCGGGGGCGACTCCCAGCAAGGTCTGAACTTTTATGAAATTTTCCGGTCTGTACTGGGGCAAAAAATGAATTTGTCTGCTTTTCTCGAGAGCACGTTTTAATTCGCTCTCCAGTTGATCCGATGCAGCTAATTCTTTGATACCGCTTTTCAAACAGTATTGTTGTAATGACAGTTGCGGACCCGCCCAGACCGTCTCATGAAGTGTCGGGTTGCAGCCGAATAGGATTTCCCTGTTTTCATCGATATCAATTAAGGCTGCCAGTCCAGGTAAATCGATGCCCCAAAAATAAAGAAAGGAGCTGTCCTGACGAAATGGATAGGTATTTTCCGGATAATTCATCGGGGACGTTTCATTGCCGAGAAACAGAAGAATTCCCGATTGTAAATCCTCTTTTAATCGATTACGCCTTTCAATGTACGTATTGGATTCAAACATGAGGCCTCTTTCAG
>CALZJV010000308.1 GCA_945787595.1 uncultured Desulfobacterales bacterium
CCGCACCCCCGGCAGCATTTGGGCGGTGTCTCTGTTTTAAGCTGTTCTCTGAAGTACATATACTTGGGACCCGACCATATCTCTTCCAATGAGGATTCAAAAATATTACCTAAGATTATAGAAGAATAGTCAATCGTGGAAAAGGGAGAAATACAGCAAGGTAAAACATTGCCGTTAGCGGTAATGTACATTAAGGTTTGCGGTCGATAACACTTGCTCCAGGGCAATTTCGCAGCACAATCCGCCTGCACGCTTTCGAGAGGGCTGCCCAGGCCCGAAGCATTAAATCGGATGCCCAACTGTGCGGCCAGCAGCCGACTGTTGTGAATCAACTCCAGGGTCTCGTCGTTTGAATCCCGTAAAGTTTTTTCGCGTCTGGCCACGCCATACCCCTCATGGTCTTGAAAATAGACCAGACGTTGCAGATGTATTTCTTCAATTCCTATTTCGGCTGCCAGCCGGAGCAGGCCCGGCAGTTCTGCGATATTTTCTTTGGTTCCCAAAAACCACATTGAAAGCCTTGGCGTGACAGCGCGGCGCTTTTTTTGAAGCTTCAGAAAGCTTCGCAGATTCTGAACAATCCGATTGAACTTTTTGCTGTTACGGATAATTTCATAGCCTTGAGGGGATGCAGCATCCAACGAAATGCGCAATTCATCCAGTCCGGCATCGATGATGGCATTCTGCCGTTTATCATCAAGCAGGATACCGTTGGAGTTAAAGAGTACAAATACGCTGCGTTTTCTCAGATGTGCTATCATCCTGAAAAGCTCTTTGTTTAAGAGCGGTTCCCCGACGCCGTGAAGCGTTGCGCGCTCCAGCTCGGGTAATTGGTCTGTGATCATGACCAGGTCTTGAATAGACATGTCGCGATCCGGTTCCCAATTTCCCTTGTAAAGAATACACCCCTTGCAGCGGAGGTTGCATCGGTTGGTGGTTTCTATATAGAGGGCTTTCGGAAGCTTTAAACCATGTTCTGTTTTTGACATGATTATTCAACCTAAACTGAAAGGTTCTAGGTTCAGGGTTCACGGTTCAAAGGTTATATCTGTTAGAAACTGCTTACTTACAATATCCAAATCTCAATTAAGATCAAACGCCAACTGTTTGGGATTTTGAATTTAAGTCATTGTGATTTGCCCTTCGACTTGGCTCAGGGTGGTGAGGTGGTGAGCCTGTCGAACCATTTGGTATTTGTGATTTGGTATTTGAAATTTCTTAATTGCTTATAGGAGACTTCATCAGTTTCTTTTTCGATTGGACCGGCCGTTTTTTTGGCCAGCGGCGGCGCTGACACCTGACACCTGAAACCATATACCAGTAGATTGGGATAAAACTGATATAAAATTTTAAGGACATGTTAGGGGTAATTTTCACTATCCCAGGCTACACCCCCCTGACAATGGTGGTGCAAATACTACCGGTGCGCAGAGGTTTTGCAGCCGATGATTGATGGCCCTTGAGCTCAATTGTTTTTCCCTGATAAATCGGACAGTATTCATCCGGTTCTTCAAAGCGGCCGCGCAGCTTGCGTCGAGCAGCACATCCCCCCCCGCAATTGGCGACATGTTCACAATCCAGACAGAATTTTGGTGTGAAATGGGTTTCTTTAAACAATGGGGATTCAACGATGGTTTCTTTTTTATCTACTAAGTCATCAATGGTTAGATTGGATTCGGGCCAATAAACGCAGGCTTTTAATTTCCCGTCCGGGGTTATCCGCATGCTGTCTCCGCCGCAGGGGGTGCCGTTCAGGCCGTTGAGATCCAAAAAGGTGTTTACCAGAGGTTCGGTTACGGAGATGATTTCACTGTGGCCAAAGAGGATTTTAAATGCTTCCCAGTACTGGTCAAAATTTGGACTAAACTCTTCAGTGTACATGGGTTGATAGACGTTGACACGAAAGTCAGATCCAAAGGAAGCGGCGAGCCCGGCAATATTTGCCAGATCTTTATAATTTAAGTTCATCAGAACCGCCAATATGGACACCCGCAGGCCCAGCCTCCGGCATCGCTCAATTCCCTCCATGACCGTTTTCCAGTTCCCTTCGCCGCGGAATTTGTCCTGACGGGCTTGATCCGGAAAATCCACCGAAAATTCCACGTCTCCGAAATACTTGAGTATTTCGTCGGGGGTAATCGAGAGCGTGTAGCCGTTGGAAGCCAGGGTAAGTTTCATCTTGCGCTTATGCAGGTAATCCAGAATGTCAAAATAATCAGGGTTTAAGCCGTTTTCGCCGGTCCCAAAACCGATGGAACTGATTTCAAGACTTTCGCATACTTTTTGAATATCGCTAAGCGTCAAATTGTGAATTTGATCCTGATCACGATAGCAGTGCGCGCAGTGTAAATTACAGTTGCTTGTCAGGCCAACGCCTAATGAAAACATGATGCTACTCCTTGAAATTTAAGCTCGCGGCTGGCAGCCGCTGCCAAATACGATATCACTTATGATTCTCTTTTTCCATAACCATGCTTGACTGAAAGAAAAAAGACGTAGAAAAAACCTGAAGTGTAAATAAGCAGAAAGGGGCTGACAAGATATTTACTGAAAAAAAGAAACAATATGAGTCCGGACAATGAGTAGAGCCCCAGAAAAAATTCGAGAATTGATATCGCGTTTAAAGGAATTGAATAGTGTTTGCTTTTCCAGCTGTCTCCTCTCTTATTGATGCCGTATTTGGGCGTGCGAATAAAACCGCTTTTAATATTTAAAAATGCTTCCAGAACGGCTTTGGTGTTGTTGACCGCAATTCCGGTTCCCAGGCACATCAGAAAAGGCAGGATCTTGATGCGGCTTTTCCAATCGTGATAAAGAACTTTTTGTGAGAACAAATACATGGAAGAGGGTCCGCATGTAGCCAGGCACAGCATGGTGAAAATCATGATCGGATAAGCAAGACTATCAAAAAACCATTGTGAATACAGCATCGGTATTGAGGTCAGCACGACCAGCAGCATCATGGGATGGACCATGTAGTGGGTCAAATGCATAAACGCCTGAAATTTGACCAAAAGCGAAACGTCAGATTTAAACAGCTTGCCGAGATTTTTTTTAGCTGTCTGGATCGAACCTTTGGCCCAGCGGTGCTGCTGGGATTTAAAGGCATTGATGGTCACCGGCACCTCGGCCGGGCAGACGACATCCGATACAAATTTTAATTTCCAGCCTCTAAGCTGGGCCCTGTAACTCAGGTCCAGATCTTCGGTAAGGGTGTCGGCCTGCCATCCACCGGCATCTTCGATGGTTGTTTTACGCCAGATGCCCGCGGTACCATTGAAATTCATAAAAAAACCACTCCAGGCCCGGGAAGCTTGCTCCACACCAAAATGCCCGTCAATTCCCATCGATTGTGCTTTCGTCAGCAACGAGTAGTCACTGTTGATATGTCCCCAGCGGGTTTGGAGCATGCCGATTTCAGGGTCCCTGAAATATGGAATCGTCTCCTTTAAAAAACTCGGGTGCGGTATGAAATCGGCGTCAAAGATTCCCACAAGTTCCCCTTTTGCATAATTGAGACCTTCTTTCAGGGCACCGGCCTTAAAACCAATACGATCCTCTCGGTGGATATAGCCGATATCGAAGCCCTGCCGCATCATTTCTGCGGCCTCGGCCTTTGCGATCTCAACGGTATCATCGGTGGAATCATCCAGGATCTGGATTTCAAGCAATTCTCTGGGGTAATCAAACCGGCAAACAGATTGAATCAACCGTTTAACCACATAGCGTTCATTGTATACCGGCAACTGAATGGTAACCTGGGGCCAGTCCATTTCGGGAACATTCCGGAAGAATTCTTTTTTGATCTCCTGATGTTGTCTGCGGGCTTTGGAGCTTTTAAGAAGGTAAAATATCATCAGCAAATAACAGTTCATGCCATAAATGAATAAAGACATCAGGGCAATAGGATAACTTACAGGTTTAATGCCAAATAACGCATTTTAGCGGGTTCGCAAACAGATAATTCCCCGGTCCTGCTGGTCTTGCTGTTCGTCGGACGGATTTCAACGGTGTCTGATAGTGTCAATGCGCACCGGTTGCGACATCTTGCATACGAACCATCATTTCCGGCAATGTTTGGGTAATTTTATATGTGCAGGCCCCGAGAACACAATTCACCCCAGTGTTGCATAAACAACATGGCAAAGGATAGCTGATGGTCCGTATTATGACCCATATCATAATGAAGACACAGTTTTTTGGATATCCCAAATAGTGAATTCAAAGGATGGGGTCGATTTTGCCATGTTGTTTACCCTACGGGAAAGCCGGAGGACTTCAGATCCTGTGTTGTCAAGGCATCAATGTAACCGACTACAATTTTAACCTTGACGCCTTGGCTCTGAAGCCCTCCGACTTTTGCAACATTAGGGTTCACGCAACTCGATTGAATACCCCCGTGGAAATTAGCGCTAAACTATGTAAGAGTTAAAGAAAATTCAATAGGGTATACCCCGTAATTCCTTACTAAAAACACATTAGGTTTGATGATTAAGCTATTATCAGGCGAAGCTTCGGAAGCGTTGTTTCTCTCAATCCTTTCTTTGTGATCATGGCGCCCGTTTACCCCCATTACGTTACCCGATTCTCTGCGGGATGCACCAATTCTTCTTTTGGTTATCCTATCGGTTGTGAAAAATCAAATGGAAAATATAACTGTTCTATAGCCAAAACAAAGGTCGTGGCTAAAAGCCGGTGGGTGTTTCGGTGTAAACCGAGAAACTGTCTGAGGGGCTCACTTGGACCCGAGTTTTTCACGGTTAGCAATGCAATATCCAGCGGCGTCGGTATTACCTTCTTTTGGGTTATAGTGCCGAATTATAATAAAGATGGTTTTACCGTTTCCGCGCAATAATCGTTATCATTCCCTTATCAAGATCGTACTTTTCAACCTTAAAGCCAGCCTTTAACAAACATTCTTTTGCCCACTGCGAAGAGATGCGAAGCTTTCGGAAAAAGCTTTTTTTCATTTCCCATTGATCATTTGCCTTTTCATATAGTATGTCATGTACCTTAACATGGTCTTTTTCATATTCCAGAAAGCACGTAAAAATTCTTTTGGAATCACTTCTTACCGGGATAAAACGATCCAGTCGGGTCAACTCGACCGTCATGTCTCTAAAACCTAAGATCAAAAGGCCTTCTTCCTCCAACGCCCCATAAATCCTATGAATCAATTCTTTTACTTCCGCCAGGGTCGCCAAATGGGTAAGGGTGTCGCCCATGCAGACAACGATTTCAATTTTTGCAGGGCTGTGTTCAGCAAAATTCGTCAGGTCATCCTGTACCGTTCTAATCGGTAACTCACCGGCGGTTTTGTTTAACTCCGCCAATAGGTCGCGGCTGACATCGATCGCGGTGACCTTAAAGCCTGCCTCTGCCAGAGGGATTGCCTGAAAACCGGATCCGGCTCCTAAATCCACTGCGGCTGCCGAATGCGCAGGCCGTATACTGTGAACCCGGAAAAAGGCTCGATTTTTTTTTAATATTAAATCAGATCCACCACACATCCATGAATAACAGGAAGCAAGCAGGTTGTCATAGTGTTCCTTCACATTTGCCATTGGATCTCTTCTCGGGTTTGGTTAGTAAAAGTTCTTTTTTGCGTGTAAAAATAGTATTAAGCGACTGACATGGCAAGAGGGGTAATCGGAGATGGGTGGTTTGCGGCAGGCATAAAGTATCGGGGTTTCCATTTTAAAGAAGGGATGGCAATAATATTTAGCATGAAGAATATCCCGCCATTTTGAAAATTACACTTTGATGTCCAGCTGGCAGCAAAGTTTAGTCTGGTGGTGTTTGGTGCCAGCTTGAAACGCAAAATACCTTGGTTTCAGACCGCTTCATTCATCAAGTAGAAGGGACCGTAGAGCTTTATAGATCGCGGAATTACCCATGAATTGGGCATTCCTGGTCGATCCGGATTAAAAGGTTGCGGGTTCCCGGTTCAGGGTTAATCGTTTCGTGTTTTTCCCGTTAGGATTGATTTCCTTGGTTATTGTGACGTGAAATCAACCTCTGAACCGTGAACCCTTTAACCAATCGTCAAGATTGCAAACGGAGTCATCTATCCAAAATATTACCCCATAATCTGTTCATATTTACGAGGTCTGTATTCAGGAAGATATTTCCGAATGGGCTATTCCCCGCCGCCATATTTGAATGAAAGGTTCACCCGGGCGCGAAAAGATGCTACTTTGCCGTTTTCTACTTTCATGTCAAGCTTTTCGACTTCCGCAATCCTCAAATCTCGCAGGGTTTGGCCGGCTCTTTCTACCGCATTTTTCGCAGCTTCTTCCCAGGAATTTTCGCTACTTCCCACCAGTTGAATAACTTTGTAGATACTTTCAGCCATTTTTGACTCCTTTCCTGTGCGCCGGGACATCAACGCAATTAAGGTTCCAGTTCCGGCAGCGGTCGCTTGCAGTTTTCCCGACCTCTGCCACCAAATAGTTCAGATTGAAGCCTAATTTGTCCAAGCTGGAACAATGATGGTATTTTTATCAGCCCCTATGTAATCTGAACTCGTCAAGAGATAAAAACAATACAATGAACTGTCGAAAGGAAAGAGGCCGTTTAACACGGGTCAGTCCGATCGAATGCGTTTAGAAGAATGATAAAACGTGATAGCAGCACGTTATAAAGATCTGAAGCATTTAGAAGGTATTGAGCATATCGTCAAATTATACAAAGAAATTAACAAAGTCAAGGTTGAAAAAGAACATGATTTAAACTTTTTATATTTCAGGAGATGGGTAAATCCGGGCATTTTATGTTTCTGAACCATGGCACAAGAAACCCAAGGATTCTGAGAAACTTCGGAAAGCCAAGAAAATCAGCTACCGAATTTTTAAAGAAAAATTGCCTCTTGATTATGGTTTGAATTGTCTATATTAATTTTAGTTCACAATATTATGAGAGGTAGAGCTGGATGAAATCATTGACCTCGATAAGCAGATCGGTACCGGATCTTGCTATCAATATCGATGCCGTTTGCAGTTTGATTGCAGGAACCCAACTGCCCAGCGGGGAAATCCCATGGTGTGACGGCCAAAAAACAGATCCCTGGGATCACGTTGAGGCCGCCATGGGGCTTAGTATCGGCGGGTATCTGTCCCATGCCCGACTTGCCTATGGGTGGATGGCACATATGCAGCTTGAGGATGGCTGCTGGTATTCGGCCTACATGCAGGGTGTTCCCGAAGACAGGACCCGGGATGCCAATATGTCCTCTTACATTGCTGTCGGTGTATTTCATTATTATCTCATCACCGCGGACATCGCTTTTGTCAGACGGATGTGGCCGACGGTGTCGGCAGCCATAGATTTTGCGTTGCGTCTTCAAACTCCTGAAGGCGAGATTCACTGGGCCATCAGCCCTGAAGGCCAGGTGGATCCAATGGCGCTTTTAACCGGGTCCAGCTCGATATATATGAGTCTAAAATGCGCCCTGGCCATTACCAAGATACTCGGGCGCTCCGCACCCAAATGGGAAAACGCCTTGATTAAGCTGGGAGGCGCCATCAGGCAGAAGCCCCATCTTTTCAACATAGCCAAATCCCGCTATTCCATGTACTGGTTTTACCCGATTCTCACCGGCGTTTTAACCGGAGCCGACGCCCAAAAGCGAATCGATAAGTACTGGGCAAAATATATGATCGAAGACAGGGGGGTTCGGTGCGTTTCCGACGAGCCTTGGGTGACTATTGCAGAAACGTCGGAGCTGGTTATCGCGCTGGCATCAATGGGGAATAGAGAACTTGCCAAGATTATATATAGCTGGATTGTCGATCGAAGGTATGAAGATGGTTCCTATTGGTGTGGTTTCACTTTTCCCGATATGATCATCTGGCCTGAAGATAAAATCACCTGGACCAACGCCGTGGCCCTCATGGCCGCAGATGCCCTTTACGGCCTAACACCGGCCGGTCAATTGTTCAGCCATGACTTTTGGAAAGGCTTTGATTTTATTTGAGAAGAGACCATCGTCCATACTACCTTAAGAAAGCCTACCTGAAATTCCAAGAATTTTATGTCAATCACTTCCTGCGCCCTCAGCTTGAATGCCTCGGAAAAGGTTTCACGTTTATGCGACCTTGGCACGTGGAAATTTTTGGTGCTCCAATTGAAATAGGTGATTATGTCAATGTGGTGGCATCCTCCGATAAAAATGTCAGGCTTGCCATTTGGGCGGAAGAAAAAGACCAGGGAAGCATTCGAATCGGTAATTACTGCCTGATTTGCTCAGGGGTGCGAATCGGATCGGCCCATGAAATCATTATCGGCAACAATTGTATGATTGCGAGCAATGCTTATATTACCGATTCGGACTGGCATGATATTTACAACCGGATCTCCATCGGAAAAACCGCACCCATTAAAATTGAAGATAACGTATGGATCGGTGATAGCGTCATTGTTTGCAAAGGTGTCACCATCGGTGAAAACAGCATTATTGGAGCCGGCGCGGTGGTAGTGGACGACATCCCCGCAAACTGTGTGGCCGCAGGAAACCCGGCTAAAATCGTAAAAAAACTAAATGCTATGCAACCGTTTACCACCAGGGCGCAGTGGTTTTCGGATCCTGAAAAGCTTTTTCAGGATTTCGAACAAGCCGACAAAAAACTTTTAGGTGAAAATTCACTGTTTCACTGGCTGCGTTGTCTTTTGTTTCCTACCGAGTGGGATTGAGGGCAGGTGATAGAGAGAACAGAAGACAGATCTCAGATGACAGACGATAGACGACAGAAAACAGATGACAGAGGACAGAAAACAGATGACAGAGGACAGAAAACAGATGACAGAGGACAGAAAACAGAAGACAGAGGACAGAAAACAGAAGAACGATGTCAGAGGACTGATAGGAGGTTTCAGGTTACAACTTATCCGCCGGCCAAAAAAAATGGCGGATGGGCCGAAACCTGAAACCTTACGTTCCTGACACCATGTTGTCAGAAATAGAGATCCCTAAGGGCTTAACCAGTAAGAAAATTTAAAAACTGTTTGACATACTTTGGCATATCATATTAATAAAAAGACCGGTCGGTATATCAATAATTATTTATCAAATTCACCGGTCAATTGACTGGTCAACCAATAAGCAAATCAACCATTCAACGAAAAATGGCAACCAAAGGCCTTCAAACCCGTCGTAATGTCATTGAAAAATCATTGCAGCTTTTTTCGGTGAAAGGTTATTACAATACCTCCGTCAGCGACATTCTGGATGCCACCGGTCTGACAAAAGGCGGGCTCTACGGGCATTTTTCGAGTAAAGAAGATATCTGGTACGCGGTTTACGATGAAGCGGTAAACATCTGGAAAGGTCTTGTGTTCAAAGGCATCCGCAATAACTCCGATCCTTTGAAACGGATAGAAAAATTCATTGAAAATGATATTGAGGATTATCTGGGCGCAGATGTATTTGACGGCGGCTGTTTTTTTCTCAACATGCTGGTTGAACTTTCCGGACAGTCGGCTTCGATGAGCAAGCAGATTCAGCGCGGTTTTGTCAGGTTATCCAGTTTGCTGCGCTCCTGGCTGGAAGAGGCTGATCAACAAGGTATATTGCAGACGGGCCTGGATTTCAAAGAGATTGCCAACTATATAATTATATCCCTAAATGGTGCGGCGGCGCTTTACATATCCAGTCGCGATAGATCCATTCTGGAGCAAACCATCCGCCAACTTCGGTTTTATATCAATCAGTTAAAGAAATAGATCTTCTATTTTATTTTGGATTCCAAATTTCGGATCTAAACGGGAAAATGTCGATTTATAACGTTTAAAAAAATACCGACCGGTCTTTATTTCATCGTAGATAACATGATCCTCAGGGCCAGGTCAGATACCATCGATTGTGCCATAAGAGAATAATCGAGAGAGGTTGAGCCGGTTTGCCGGTTTTGCCCGTTGGCCTGTTTCCGCCGGCCTCGCTGGACGCGTAAAGCTGTCACATCCAAGCAAGAGAAAAACCATGCATGAAATAATTTTTAAACTCAAGTTAAGCGAATTCGCTTTTTATGTACTCCGATAACCGGCCAACCGGCAAAACTGGCTCAACGGGCTAACCTGTCTCAAAAATACTCGATGCTTGGCCCCCTTTCAGAGGCTCGACAAAACCGGGCCCTCCCTCTCTCCGAGCTGTAGGCTCTACGAGCAGGAAGCCGGGCTGTAGGCCTACGGGCCGGAAGCTGAACCCGGATCTTTACGCTTTTGCTCAACTATTTAATGAAGGAGATTTGAGTGGAATTTAATAATTTACTTACCGACAGAACCAGAGCTATGGATGTGAATGTTATCAGGGAAATTTTAAAAGTCGTATCACAACCCGGGATGGTGTCTCTGGCCGGAGGAATTCCAGCTCCTGAAAGCTTTCCTTTGGAAATTATACGGGAATTGACGTCTATCGTGATTGATAAATACGCCTCAAAAGCATTTCAATACGATCCGACTGAAGGATTCGGACCCCTGAGAGAAATTCTGGTCGACTATCTTGAGCCTAGAGGCGTTAAATCCAACAAGGAGGAAATCCTTGTCGCCAGCGGCTCCCAGGGAGTTTTGGACGCTATCGGGAAAGTTCTGATCTCAAAAGGTGATAAAGTCGCCGTAGAGGCCCCGACCTACCTGGGAGCAATTCAGGCTTTCACGCCGTATGAGCCGGAATACATCAGACTTGATACCGATGAGGATGGACTGATTCCCCAATCCCTTGAAAAAGTACTTGATGGCGGCGGGATAAAGTTTATTTACCTGGTGCCGACCTTTCAAAATCCGACCGGCAGAACGATTCCCCTGGAACGTTGAACCGCTCAACCTTGGTTATCCTCAGTCGGCGTTTTAAGCCTTCTTGCGGCTCGCCAACTGGTAGCTTTGAAACAGCATTCCACCGGCCAGAGCAATCAAGCTGCTGTTTAAAAATAGAACAAATGACCCAGTGG
>CALZJV010000309.1 GCA_945787595.1 uncultured Desulfobacterales bacterium
CTGAAACCTGAAACCTGAAACCTTGAACAGATTTGATCTATGGCAGAGCCGATCACCTCTGACCTGGCCCTGAGGACCAGGTTTTCGATTTTGAATAAAAGTCAATCACAATTTATATATTCCTTAAGCCCTTGGAATCTTATAATATAAATTCATCGAGGCTGATCAGCTCGTTAAAAAAGAAGAAAACACTTAAATAGTCCCCCTTGCAGACTCGCTGGACTATTTGGGCCTTAAACCTTCATCACTTCAAACCCCACCGCATATTGGCACCCGAAACGTTTCCCGGTAGCAGAGGCATTATTTCGCAGGAAAGCCTCAGGGTCGAAATTCCCCGCTAGGTTCTGGATGTATGCCTTATGGGCTTTTAAAGAGGCAATGCCCTTGTCCAGAAAATCGCTGACATCAACGGCATGGTCAGTCTGGGGTGAGCCGGAAATGCAGACCATCTTGACCCCGCCCCAGGGTTGAAGTCCTTCCTGCAGCAATTCCGGGAATATCCAGCGATTGGCTGCATCCCGCGAAGCGTCCAGCACCGCCAGGCCGACCCAACGGTGATCGGCCATATTAAGCTCAGGGCCTCCCCAGGTAAGCTGAAAGTTTAAAGTAACCAGGACATTCGGGCGATGTTTTCTAATGGCCCGGGCAATATCCCGGCGAAGCGGCAACCCGTATTCGATAACTCCGTCCTGGTGGTCCAGAAACTCGACGGTTTCAACGCCCACCAGACGCGCACTGACCATTTCCTCTTCTTCCCGAAGCCGTCCTGTCTCTTCCGGGGACATGCTGTCAATCCCCGCTTCCCCCCGTGATACCATCAGATAGCTGATTTGCTTGCCTTGGGAGGTCCAGCGCGCCACGGCGCTGGCAGCTCCGTACTCGAGATCATCCGGGTGAGCAACCACTGCCAGAGCCCTTTCCCAGTTTTCATCAAGGGGTTTCAAATTCTTTTTTGCGGCCATATGTTTCCTCCCGCTGTTAAGATATGAGTATAAGTTAATTCTTCCGTTTAGCAGCAATCGTGAAGCGTCAGAAACTTCTACTTCTTTTCAGATTTTTACTTTTTGAGTCAATTTTTATAAATGAAATATTGACATTAAATTAAAAGTTACAAGGCTGTCCCTTTCAATCTATTACCACTAATTAGATGCTCCAAACCCCTTCAGCCGGCCAAGCTACGGGTTAAAGTGCCGCTGCTGACCCATACCCTTTACCAACTGACGACCCGGCCGCCCCTAAAGAAAATTATGGATCAGGCCATTCGGGCCGCAAGCGGCCAAGAAGTTTAAAATGCTTCCGTTTAGCTGTGAATTGAATGTGCGCCCGTCCATGGCAGTTGTTTCCTTGCGAAAATCCAGGCGGAATAAAATGAAACTGAATCAACGACAGATTGCAAGACTTGTAGAATTCATCGCCGGGATAAAGGAAGACACATATCCGGAAATGCCGCCTGATGATTTTCACCAAAAGCCACATCTTCGTATACTGTTCGCCGACCATCTGACAGCCGGCATCCTGAAACATCATTCCGACCAACTGTCGGGCCCTTATTAAGCCCCAGTGTCGCATAAACAACATGGCAAAGCATAGCTAATTCTCCGTTATTATAACCAATATCTTAGTGAAGACACAATTTTTTGGAAAAGGTGCGGTGGGATTGCTGATCCGGCCCGCGTAATAAACCTGTGAAGATGAATTAGCTCTTGACACGGCCACTAAATTGATTTAACCAATATTTCAATCATCACCCGAAGGGAATTTGAGTGGTTTAAGGTACTCTCGGGTTTAGATCCCCACAGAGAAGAAAACGATCGTAGCGCGGTAAGATTAGAACGGGTCAAACGGTATTTGGCGAGCGATTTAGGCGAAACAATAAATCGAACATCCGCATGGATGACCAATATATACGTTAACGTAATTTTTTGCAATCTTAATAGCAATTAAGCCGAACTCACTCGCTGATCGTCATTGGATTGAATCACTTATGGACAAAGTCCCCTATCTCTTCTCTCAGGACATCTTCACATCACCTATTATTCCATCGCGCCATGGTGACCCTCGCTGTCTAGAATCACCAGAAGAAATCTCTTTTTTTGACCAACTTTGGATGTCCGACTTCGACCAGCTGATATTGGACGACAGCAATCGCTGCGGTCAATTTGTAAGCTTTTGGTAGAAATACCCATCCGGGGGAAGTTTATACAAGTTTTAACTAGAAAGTAGCGGAATTTCCATTTTGGGGACACGGATGACCACGGATCACCGGGATATTAAAAGCTACAAAAAACCAAATATCTGTGGAAATCTGTGAAAATCTGTGTCCTAATTTAACTAGAAAGGAGGTCTCTCATGTCAAAATCCATAAAAATTTTAGCACTGGGCCTGTTTATTGTCATGTTCATCGGAACTACAGGTTTTTTAACGGGAGCTGTGGCAAAACAAAAAGTCAAAATCGGCTTTATCGGTCCCTTGACGGGCGGCAATGCGTCCATGGGTCTGGGCGGTCGCAACTCTTTTCGCTTGGCAGTGATGCAATACAATCGCGACGAATTCGGAGCTAAGAAGTATGAGTACGAAGCCGTGGTGGAAGACGATAATTGTGTCCCGGCAACCGGTGTGCGCGTCGCCACCAAGATGGCGTCTAACCCTTCCATTATTGCCGGCGCCTCACATTATTGCAGCATGGTGGGAATCGCGACCAAACCGGTCTTCGCCCAGTTCAAGTATCCCTCCATGATCTGGGGTGCTGTTCTGCCGGCCATCACCATCCCCTCACCCAAATACATATCCAGAGTCAATGGGACCCAGAGAGAGCAGAATGCCTATCACGCTGAATGGTCAAGAAAGACGGTCAAGGAAGTATACAAAAAAGCCCCGCAAAACTTCGTGGTCATTCACGACATTACCGATTACGGCAGGGGGCATGCCGAGTATTTTATCGCTGCGGTGGAGCAATTGGGGGGCAAAATCCTCGCCAAGATGGGTGTCACCATCGGACAAAAGGATTTTTCGGCTGAATTGACCAAGGCCAAGGCCTTAAAGCCGGATGTGATATTTTTTGGCGGCCTGACGCCCGAAGGTGCCAGGCTGCGAATTCAGATGCAAAAATTGGGCATCAAGGCCGGCTTTGAAGGCACCTCCGGAATTCTAAATGAGGATTTCATCAAGACCACCGGGGCTGAAGTCGCCGAGGGCAGCATGTGCTTCGGAGAAGGAGCTCCTTTTGAAAAGCTGCCGGGCGGTAAGGAATTCTTGGCCGGTTATCAAAAAGAAGGCTTCAAGGATGAACCCGAGTTTTACGGGGTCTTTGCCTATGTTGCCGCCCAATTGATCATGGATGCGATCGAAGAGGTCGGGCCGGATCGTGAGAAGGTTGCCGATGTACTGGCCCGGACCGACAGAGAAAGCTCGGTCATCGGCCCCATAAAATTTGACAAAGACGGTCAGAATGTCTTGCCCGTCGTTACCGCCTATGTCGCCCAGGACGGTAAATGGGTGGTTTGGGAAGATTCGGAATATGCCAGTGGGAAGCGGGTCTTGCCGACCATCACGTATATGAGTGAGTAAGATCAGATCTCGTCATTTCGCATGGGAAAACGGCTGTGTCTCTTTAATTGTCGTGGGATTGCATGAAAATTGAACATTGGAACTCAGGTTTCAGGTGTCGGGTGTCAGGAGTGAAAACGAGAGAGCCGGCCTGAAACCCCTGGCCCAGACCTAACTTGGTATGAATCCGAAAGATAAGACATTGTTAGGAACTCCTGCAGTGAACAGCAAAAATTCGTCCTATCGCACCAGGGCGGGCTGACACCCGACACCTGAAACCCATGCTCGGAGAAGGTTTTATCATGCCCGATAATGTCCAAAAATAAGGGCTATTTTCATAGTAGATTACGAGGTCTATAACTATGGAAACTATCATCAATCAGATCATCCACGGAATCATGCTGGGCGTGATGTACAGCCTTGTGGCAGTGGGATTTACCCTGTTTTTCGGCGTTTTGAATTTGATTCAATTTTCCCATGGCGAGATTTTTATGGTAGGGGCCTTTTTGGGGCTTGTCATCATTAATGGTCTCAGCATGGTTCTTGGCATCCAGAATCCGGTTTTGTTATTATTGGCGGCTTTTACCGTATCCAGCATTCTGACGGGCCTGATCAGCATCCTTTTCGGCAGGATCACCATCAGGCCTATCATGAATGCGCCTCCCATCATCGCCCTGCTAACCACCCTGGCCGCCGGTATTTCCATCCGCTATGCCGTGATGGCCTTTTACCCATCGGGGTCCGAACCCCAAAGATTCCCAGCCCTGCTTCCCGATTGGCAAACCGAAGTGGGCGGTGTCCTGCTCAGATTCGACAGCCTCTTTATCCTGGTCGCCGGCATCCTGCTGATCAGCTGCACCTATCTGTTCATCAATAAAACCAAGATGGGAATTGCCATGCGGGCGGTTGCTCAGGACAGAGAAACCGCTGCCATGATGGGCGTCAATATAAACAGAGTTATCGATATCACCTTTGTGGTCGCCGGCGTACTGGCCGCCTGTGCCGGCATATTTAACGGGCTTTACTACCGGGAGATAATTTTTGATATGGGGGCGCTTTACGGCGTGGTGGGATTTTCAGCCGCAGTCATCGGGGGACTTGGAAATATTTTCGGTGCCATCGTGGGCGGATTTCTGTTCGCTCTGCTGGCCAGCTTTACTTCGGCCTTCATTCCTGGAGGCTCTGCTTACCGGTTTGTGGTGGCCTTCACTTTCCTGATCGTCTTCCTCGTCATCATGCCGAAAGGAATTTTAGGATTTAGAAAGGGAAAAAGAGAAGCATGAAAAAATCGGCTGCATCTTTTAGGGATTTTGGTCTCATACTGCTTTGTATCGTCAGCTCCCTGGCAGTCTTTGTGGCTTTCCTGATGGTAGAGAACTTATTTTTACTGCTCGCCATTATTCTGGCCGTCGCTGCCGTTATATACCTGTTTGGCAAAGTAGATGGGATTAAAACGCCGATAGTTGAAGCGTTTCAGCACCGCCGAAGATTTGTATTTGTGACTGTTTTAGCAGTTATCGTCATATTGCCGTTTATTCTTCGCAGCTCGCCCTATTGGATTTATATTCTCACCATCGCCATCCTGTGGATTATTGTCTGTTTGGGAATCAATATCCAATTCGGATCAGCCGGCATCATAAACCTGGGAGCGGCTGCATTTTACGGCGTGGGGGCCTATACCGCCGGTATGCTGGCCACCAAACTCGGCTCACCCCCACTGTTGAATCTCTTTCTGGGAGCGATCATGACCATGGTGGTGGGCTCGGTTTTATTTATTCCGGTTCTTAAAACATCCAGTTACTATTTGGCCCTGGTGACGATCGCCTTTGTGATGGCTTTTCATACGCTCCTCAACAATGCGGAATGGCTGGGAGGTGCCCAGGGAATCGTCGGTATTCCGCTCATGTCAATCGGGGGGTATTCTTTTCTGGAGGAAATTAATTTTTTGGGGTTGAAACTGCCCAGCCATGCTAACTTCTATTATCTCGCCCTGTTGCTGGGAGGGCTGTTGACATTGGCGGCTCACCGGCTCTGGAATTCGTGGGTGGGACTCACCTGGAATTCTTTCAACGAAGACACCGGCGACGAGCTTGCGGCCCAATGCATGGGAGTGGAAGTCAAGAAGTGGTCGATGATTGCTTTCACGGTGGGTAATTTTTACATCGGTCTGGCCGGCGCCTTTTTCGCCCACATGAACAGCTATGTTGCCCCTCCCGATATTACGTTTTACCTGTCTTTGCTTTTCATAAGTGCTGTGATTCTGGGGGGTGTGGACAGTATCCTGGGGGTTTCCGTAGCCGCTGTCCTGCTCGTGATTTTGCCGGAGAAGCTGAGGGCTCTCCAACAGTACTGGATGATTTTATTCGGGATCATTTTGGTGCTGATGCTGATCTTGCGCCGTGAAGGTTTAATTCCGGCGAGCGTGCGCACATACGGGTTGAAAAAGCCGCGGGCTGCCGACGTGTCATCGGAACGTTAAACCGTAAATAGGGGAACGATTAAACATAAATACAGATATCGTTGATTGGTTGATTGGTTAAGTGGTTGTAAATATGGATTTACCCCATATTTGCAAAATAATTGGACACCACATGCTTTAACAATCTTAACATTCTAAAATTATGACTATAATTTACCTAATCAACCATTCAACCAGTAAACTATTCAACATGGTCTGAAAGAAGCAGCTTCCAAGGTTCAACATGACTGCCCATAACCAGGAATTATTCCGTTGTGAAAAATTGACCAAGAATTTCGGTGGACTGACGGCTCTGCAAGCCGTTGATTTTTTTGTTTCCGAAGGTGAAATCGTGGGATTGATCGGCCCCAACGGCGCCGGGAAAACGACCCTGTTCAATGTTATAACGGGAGTGTATCCGTCCGATTCGGGCCGGTTAACGCTCAAGGGCGAGGTCCTGACCGGACTTGCGCCCCATCAGATCAAGAAAAAGGGGATCTCCAGAACTTTTCAGCAGTCCCGGCTGGTTTTGGGCTTAAGTGTTTACGACAACCTGTTCATCGGGATGCTGCAGAGTTTTCACTCCGGGTTTTTTGATACGCTCATCCGGCGTTCCCGATTCAAGCGTGAACTTAGCGGGGCGATCGAAAAGGCCAATGAATTATTGAGCCAGTTCAATGAAGAACTGGTTGACAGGGGTTTTACGACCGTCAGCGATATATCTCAGATCGATCGCAGGCGGTTGGAAATCTGTCGGGCCCTGGCGACTGAACCGGCTTTGCTGCTATTGGATGAACCCTCAGCGGGAATGACTCCGGAAGAGAGTATCGAACTGATGAATGATATCAGACGGGTCCGGAAAAAGAACTACCGGCAGCTGTCGATCATATTGGTGGAGCATGATATGCTCGTCATTGAGGGCATCACCGACAGAGTCGTAGCGCTGAACTACGGTCAAAAAATCGCAGAGGGAACTTTTGAGGACGTTGCACGCAATCAAGAGTTAAAGGAGGCCTATTTAGGAAAATGAGCCTGTTGATGGTTGGCGATATAACTGCCGCCTATGGTAAGGCAATCGTGCTGCAGAACCTGAGCCTCAGGGTTGCCGAAGGCGAGATCTGCGCCCTTCTCGGCAGCAACGGCTCCGGTAAAACAACTCTGATCAAAACCATAGAATTTGACGGAAAGCCAATCCGGGGAATGGACACCCACCGGGCCAGCGAGATGGGTATTTCGATCGTCCCCGAGGGAAGAAAAATATTCCCCGAGATGACGGTGACGGAAAATCTGAGAATGGGCTGCTTTCATGAAGACCGCAAAGATGTCATTCAATTAAGAATGCAAGAAATTTTTCAACTATTTCCCAGGTTGAAGGAGCGGGAACAACAGCTGGGAGGCACCTTAAGCGGCGGAGAACAGGGTATGCTGGCCATCGGGCGGGCTATGATGGGGGCGCCGCGTCTTATGATTCTAGATGAACCCTCTTTAGGACTTCAGCCCAATCTGGTTGAATTGATGTTTGAAATTGTCCAGAGGATCAATCAGGAGCGGGGCACGACCATTCTGCTGGCAGAGCAAAACGCCAAACGAACACTGGAAATCGCCGATTCTGGCTATGTCCTTCAGAAAGGCAGAATAATTGCCCAGGGAACAGCAACTGAGGTCGCCGGCAATGAAGTGGTTAAACAAGCTTATTTAAAGGCTGACAATTCACTGATCAAACAGGAATCATCTGCTAAGCAGATCAAATAGCCCGTCAGGAAGACCCGGACCTGAGGGGGCCTATAATTCCAGAGGAATTGTGAATTCAGATATCGTTGATTGGTTGATTAGTTGATTGGTTAAGTGGTTGTAAATATGGATTGATCCCATATTGGCAGCATAATTGGACACTTCATGATTTAGCAATCGTAACATTCTAAAATTATGACTATAATTTCCCTAATCAACCATTCAACCAGTAAACTATTCAACGAGGTCTGGAATTATGGCGACAGAAGTGAATGCCCTGGAATTGACGCGTGAATTGCTCTCGTTTAATACGATTAATCCTCCCGGTCAGGAGCGACAATGCGCGCAGTACCTGGGTAAGTTGCTGGAAGATGGGGGATTCAAGGTTGCTTATTATGATTTCGATGAAAGCAGAACCAGCCTGATTGCGCGGTTGGAAGGCAGGCGCGGTAAGCCTCCGATCTGCTTTAGCGGGCACCTGGATACCGTCCCGCTTGGGGCCGAAAGCTGGCGCAAGGATCCATTCAGCGGTGAAGTAGACGGCAATCGGGTTTACGGCAGAGGTGCTTCAGATATGAAGTCCGGCATTGCCGCCATGGTTAGCAGCGCTCTCCGGCTGCAAAAATTCTTCCAGGAAAAGGCCGGAATCACATTAATCTTTACAGCCGGCGAAGAAACCGGCAGCCAGGGAGCATCCTATCTTGCCGGCCTCAGCCAGGTGCTCGGACACTGCGGTGCGCTTGTGGTCGGAGAACCGACCTCCAACTATCCGCTGGTCGGGCACAAAGGCTCTCTCTGGCTGGAGATTGAATCGACGGGTATCACGGCCCACGGTTCCATGCCGGAGCAGGGTGATAACGCCATCTACAAAGCCGTTGAGACGGTCAATAAACTTCAAAAATTTGACTTCAACCTTGCGCCCCATCCGTTTCTGGGGAAACCAACCCTCAACGTGGGGACGATTGCGGGAGGCTTGAACATCAACTCCGTTCCCGATCGAGCCGTGGTCGGTGTGGATATACGCACTGTTCCGAGTCTTCCCAACGGCGCCGTCTACCAAAAGATGAAATCCTATCTCGGTGAAGATGTGAAAATAAAACCGATCGTCGATATGGGCAGTGTCACGACCGATCCGGAAAATGAATGGATACAGGCAGTGTTTGAGATCATGAAATCTTTCCTCGGAAAACGACCCGAGGCACGAGGTGTTGCCTACTTCACGGATGCCTCGATACTGACACCTGCTTTTGACATGCCTC
This sequence comes from uncultured Desulfobacterales bacterium, assembly GCA_945787595.1. Next base: position 8,995 of record CALZJV010000309.1, read on the forward strand.
CCACCGTCATCATGGGCCCCGGCGAACCGGGAATGGCGCACAAAACGGATGAGTTTTGCCGTGTCTCCAAAATAAAAGAAGCCACGGAAGCTTACTTTGAAATAGCAAAGAAATGGTGTAACGGATAATCAAGGATAGGGAGACAAGTCTTCATTTCCCACACCATTTCAATAATAAAGTCGCACCCTCTATTTTCTCCTAATGGGCGCTTCAATATGTTGGGTTGGCTTGTCCCGTCGTAGCTCGTAAAGCGAAGTCGGAGCTGTCGCTGCGTAGCTTCAGCGAAGACGGAAGCTAAAATTGATACACAATCCACCATCTTCGATTTATCCGCTTTAAAAAAGCGCCTTACAAAAAGTAAAGATCCGGGTCCAGAGGGCCCGGCTTTGGTCCACCCCTGAGGGGTGATATGGGTGATTACATTTGCCAGCAGTGTTCAGGTGTCGGGTGTGCATGATTTACGCCATAGCCAGATTGAATATTTTAGGAATGCTATCGATTTAAATTGAAAAGACAGAGCGAAGCGATACAACAAATCTTCAATCGTCAATCGTCAATATTCAATTCCGGCTTGTCCGGGTTGGGATAATGCCAGATGCCACCGGGAGGGCTCTATGCAAAAGCAGGTCATTAACATTGGGTTGATAGTCATACTCGCCACCTTTATTTTTATATCGGCAGGAACCGGACCGCTCCTGGCGGCATCCGTTACTGCCAAGGGTGCAGATACCGCCCGCATAGTGCTGGTGCTGGATGCGTCCGGTTCCATGTGGGGCCAAATCGACGGCAAAGCCAAAATCGAAATCGCCAAAGAGGTTATGGCCGAGCTCATCGATCAAATTCCCACAGACTTTCAGACCGGTCTCACGGTATACGGCCATCGCCGCAAAGGCGATTGCAAGGATATAGAAATGGTGATCCCCGTGGGACCGCACAACGCGTCCGTCATGAAGGCCAGAGTTCAGGCCATTAGCCCCAAGGGCAAGACCCCCCTGAGCGAGTCGGTCAAACAGGCCGCTCAGGCCCTGCGCTATACCGAAGAGCGGGCCACGGTAAT
>CALZJV010000310.1 GCA_945787595.1 uncultured Desulfobacterales bacterium
TGCGAAAGCTCGGAATATCCAGATATTCCTGCGTTTTCGCGCCTTGCCGGACGGGCGCCTCAACGCCTAAAATTGTGAACTTATTCTTTCGTGAACCCTTAGTGCGTTCTTTCAAATTAATTTCTTCTTCTCCGTATCGCGTTATATCAGTGCTGCTGTATCACCGTAGATAATGTCATCGACAAAATGATAAATCGTATTCTCTATCGACTTGATAATTTTTCACAAAATAATCTGGAATCTGAAATCCGCGTCTATACTCAATGCCCCTCCGACAGATTTCCAGAAAAAGATAAAAATGGCAATGAAATCAAAAAACCAAAAATCGAATTGTTTGCCCTCCGGGGCGTAGGCCCTGCGGGCCGGAGGCCTTCAATCTCGTCTTCGCAGACGCACAACCTACTGAAGAACAAAATTATACCGCTGTGCTTTCCAGGGTCAAAGATAATCTCGACAAACAAAATTCATACATCAATACAATCTGTTCTAGTGTCTCCTGCATTAATCTTGATTAAGACTCCATGAGCATTTGCTGCCCAAAACTGCCCAAAGACACCGATGCCAGAATCGGAGTCCGCCGTTAATGAATGCGCCTCATTTATTAAACGCATCCTTAACATAAATGCATATAACAGATAGTTCTTATAGTTGGCAAGGGAAAATGTGCAGTATCCGCGGCCTGGGACTAAAATTATGCCGCACCCACCGATCATGGTATTACCGCCTGGATGGAATCCAGCTATTCTACTTTACCCGTAATCCGTGAAACCCTTTCCATCTCAGCACTCAAAAGGCTTAAATAAATAAGGTGTCAAACCTTGAATTTTGAATTCAAGCGCTCAAAATTAACTCAAAAAAAGGGATACTATGCACAATTAAAATCATAACAAATCTAATGCCCCTTATTTACCACCTTTAATGCAGATAGAATCGGTTCCTTCGATGAGTGTGCCATCGAACAATGCTCCGATAACCTCAGCCTCTGTGGTAGCTTCTCTAAATGCCCCAGCCGTATTATCAATCTTAACCTCCATATCATCGTAGCCATCATGATTCACATCCTTGATTTTGGTCTGAAGTTTGTTCTTCTTGCCCTTAACTTCGACGTCAAGACCGTTTAAGGTCACAGTTGAAGGATCGACTTGGGCTGCATCAAAGCCAGACTCAGGGTCACTTAGAATAGCCACTGGGATATGGCCCTTGCCATCGTCTTTGAAACATTTGGGATGTTTATGTTTGCCCGGGTTGATGTCGATTTCAACGGGAATAAAATATGGCACGCTGAGCGACAACGTGTAGTCGCCAGTGCTCCAGGAAGAGCGAAACCTCACAATGGCATAGTAAGTTCCTGACGATGGGCAGTCCCAAACCATCTGTGACAAACTGCTACCACCAAAATTGTCATTGCTCGCAATCTCGCTTTATCCAGTCCTTTAGGCTCCCAACAAAACAGCCAACGTCCTGTCAGGAGCCTACTCAGCCGAATTTGAGTATTGGCGGAGCACGGGCTTCCTGGGTGGCGGCCTGGCTTTCAAATTCCACAAATCCCCTCCCTATCTCCAAATTAAGAGTGAGGCTACAGTGGAATTCCTCCGTAGCCTCAAAGAATCGGCGTGACATTACTTTAATTAATTATGGCGCCGGAGGCTGGTAATTTATGAGGTTCAGCCACCATTCGGGAAAGCTCGATGCTCTCGTAGCCTGAACTGCCCAGTGTTGTGTCAGAAGATGATCTCCCAGGTACTTCCAATCTTCATGCCAGTCTACTGCAGTGTCGTAAGCAAAGTCACTTATGAGCTTTACAACCTTCTGGGGTACCTTCCCGTGCTTTTCGTATATCTTCTTGTGTTTGTCAAAGATCTTCGCGGCCTCTCCCTGCACTGCAGCTGCTTCCACATAAATATCGGCCATAACGGGATCACGGAATTCTTGAATAGTTTCGATAGCTGAATTCCACCGCAACTCTGCCATTCTTTGTGTATAAGTATTAACCCACCAGCCAGAATCTCGACGAAAAGTCTCAGCCCGTGAACCGGTTGGGTAGAATTCAGGCAGCTCCTTCATAATGGGCCACAGAGGAGTTAGATACGTAGAAGCTGGATGCCCGTAACCATACCAACTGATGCCTTTAATGGGATCAGGCAACCACCCCTTTACCTGGCCGATATGGACATAGCAGGTTCGATGTATGCCGATGCTGCGCTCAAAACCACTGCCACGAATCGGATCACCCCACGGACCTCCGGCAAGTTGCGTATCAGAAGTTGGTGTTTCATTCGGCCCAACAGTCAAAGAGAATTCTGTACCCTCATAGTAATCCCCTTTAATCTTGAATATATCGTGAACTGACAGTTTATTGTCAGGCGTTACTGAGAGAGGATACGTGTCGGGATCTGCATGGGGACTTAATCCCAGCGAAGGTGCCATCAGATCTAATGCCCGCCATTCCCGTCGGCCGCTGTACACACTTTTCGAGGGGCAGTATATTTCGTTCGGTTTGAAAGGGTCGCCTTCGATATACCAACCCTGCTGAATTGCAAAAGACTTAAGGTTGGGTGAGTACATGTAGTTTTCATGATCATTAAAGTCTACATAATTAATTCTGGCACGGTTTGCACTCACAAAGACATGATCATCCGGAAGCTTAAAAGCGACCCAGACATCCCGGCCGTAAAACTCAGCAACCCATACTTCATTTCCATCTGTAATGTCCATGCATTCGGCACTTTGATTGGTCCACCCGTATGTTTCAACCAGATCACCCATAATGCGTACTGCTTCTCGGGCTGTGGCTGCCCGCTCTAAGGCAATATCCTGAGCAAACCAGCAGTCAATAAGTCCTGTGCTATCTCTTATCATGACCTGTCGAACTTCCCGCCCATAGTCCGTGCTCGCGTCAATACCCATAGTAGTCTCACCCATTGCCACGCCTTTTTCATTCATAAAGGAGTAACGGGAATGAAAATAAGCATACGTATGAGGAACCTGAGGCATTACGCCAACTATTTCGGCTCCTCCAAACGGTGGGTCCTCGGGGTATACTGGCGGGTACACGCCATAATCGACGTAATCGTGAGAATGTATTACGATATCCCGTGTGGAACCTTCCGGCCAGTCCCTCGCCGGTATAATCCAAAGCCGAAAATCGGCTACACTAGAATCGTCATTATGGGTTATCATCGCTGAACCATCAACCGAGGCATTCTTGCCTGCGGCAATCGCCGTGCAACCTGATCTGTTTTCATCGAGCTCTTCAGCTTGAACTGAAGCGGAAAAAACCACCATCACAAATGCCAATAACAAGCTTAAGCAGCTATAAAAAATTTTTCTTTTCATAATAATTTCCCCCTAAGTTTAATTTTTACTAAATAATTCCGTCCCTCTCTTTCCCTGACCGTCTTCAGGCGTTCAATTTGTTGTTATCTCATAAGGCATCACCTCCTTTTGTGAGGCAGACGCTGCAATAAATTATGGGTGGCCCCACACGACCAAAGAGGGGAAGCAGTGATTCTGCTGTTACGCTGGGTAGAGGTGTGTGAAAGTGGATTTGCCTCCCCTCTTTAACTTTTACCCCCATGAGAGATAAGAAGGCGGTAAAGGTCCCATCCGTCCATATCATATGATTTCAACTAGTCCTCTTCGAAAAGTTCGATAAACTCCAGCGCCTTGAAATAGGCATTCAAGGCCAAAGATTCAGCGTGTCTGGTCAGAAACCACCTTGCCAAGTATTCGTTCTGCTCGTCTTTCTTTCCCTTTTTCCCCTTCTTTCCCTTGTAAATGTCGAGAGCGGTCTTTTCAATCCTATCTTGCAGTTCAAACGCTGCATCCTCATACTCATCCCAAACATCTCGCACCAGCGCTTTCCTGACCAGGTAGTCCTCTTCCACTAAGTCGGCCATCTTGCGGAAAGCCCAGTAGGCAGAGTTCATATCGTCGGCGGCATCCGGGTCGTAATACTCGGGCGGAGCAGATGTTCTATATGACTTACCTACTGTATATGGCTTGGGAATCTCCAGAATTCCCGAGTACCAGGGACTATAGACCGTCGAACAGGGCGTGCCTTGGGCCCTCCAATAGACGTTGCCTACGAAGGATGGCATCTTACTTCTCAACTGCATGACAAAACTCTCCTGCGTAGAGCCTACGCAAATACGTCTCGGATCTCCAGTATGAGGCCAGTACGGTTCCATCCACTCGGGCTCGTACTCCGTGCCTTCGTAGTGGGTCCTGAGCACCTCAATGATATCTTCTACTGAAAGTTTGCGATTCGGCTTCACCGAGAATGGCGCCATCTCTTCCGGATCGTACTCGATGCCTGTCAGAAGCCGTAAGGCGCCCCACTGCCGGGTATCCATCTTAGTTATGTTCCGTCCGTATGCTTTGGCGAATTCGAACGGCTCACCGCCGGCGGGATCATACCAACCCATATCAATTGCATGCTCAATAAGACCCGGGGATGCAAGGAAGTTCTTTTTATCCTTCAGGTTCACTTCGCGTATGGTGTACCGGTTGGGGACAAAGGCCACGTGATTGTCCGGAACTCGCTGTGCGCACCAGTGCCTTCCGCGAACCTGTTGAACCAGCCAGGCTTCCTTAGGGTCGGCCACTATCAGCGTCCGGCCTGAGGAGGCATAACCAAATCTCTCGTTCATCTCACCGATCAACAACACGCCTTCTCTTGCGGTCTTCGCCCGCTCTGCGACCACCCGCCGGGTCCAATAGGTTATTCCCCCGTCTGTCAGATCACCAGGATAGGGTTCCCTCGATCCAGAGGCGTCACTCGCTATTGCTACGCCCCACTCGTTGAGATAACTGTCACTAAACGTGTAACCGGGCATATAGGACCACAGATAGGCCCAGGTTTCCCCGACGACCTGCTCCAGTGTGCCACCATTCCAGAGTTCAATGGTCTCTCCGGGTTCATGGTTTATTCTTGGCACCACATGCATAAGGGTGGGACAGGGGCCATCATCCTCGTTGTGGCCAAATAACACGGACTTATCTACCGTAGCCTTTTTACCTGCCGCCAGCGAAGAGCACTTCGCTTGAAGCGGCACGGAAACAAACACCAGGGCAAATGCCAGTACCACGCTTAAACAACCGTACAAGATTTTCTTTTTCATTTTTATTCTCCTTATAGCTAAATTTTATATTAGTTGGTCTCTCCGGAATGCTAACCAATCTTTCCTGATGGTCTGCTACCCTATTCCAATGGGTATCAATCAACTCCTTTTTGTTAAACCCGCTTTAGAGGATGTACTAAACCGCCTCCCCTCTTTTCTTAGGGCAATTTTTTTACTCTATGGGCAGTGCTATAGCATTGTCGTAGACCCATATTCCAAAGTTTGCAATGGTAGCTCGCGGCTTTCCGACCCCATCTCACGATGGCTTTGGCTTTGTCGAGACGAAAACTGAAATGCCCAACAGAGCAAACTTCGTCCTGTTGGGAGATAGGTGGGGCATTTTAAGGCGTTTTCTCATGGTATAACCTCTGAATAGAGGTTAACTGGTTGAAAGAAGAGCCTTCAAAACATAAGGATGGTATATAATTAATATTTAATAAATTTGATGGTTTCGTAAAAAGTCTGAAAAGAGCCAATTTTCAAATTTCACACTTAATAATTTCAATAGGTTATGAGATCGAAATTTGAGAATTTTGACTTTTTACGAGATTGTCAAATTTAATAAGTTGAGAATGTCTGACGACACGCATTATATTTAATCTTAAAATAAAAACTGGGTCCCAAAAAGCAAGCCTGTATTATTGGGGATATATTGGGTAGGAATTTTCCGTATTATGGCATGGATAAAAGGCGGGTTCTGAGGTTTTCTTTCTTCTTCCTAATCATGAGTTTTTTCCTAATATTCTTTCTGTGAGACTCAATCGTTCTGCCGGACAGACCCAACGCATATGCTATCTCCTTTGTTGTTTTGCCATGCTTTACAAGATTTGCTACACGGATTTCAGCGGGGGTGAGGGCAAAATATTTGGAGGACAAACTGCGCGAAAATGATGTGATAATCTCGTCTAAATTTGCTTCCAAGATGCTTACAGAGTGTTTTTGTCTTTCTTTCAAACCCTGATTTTTTATGTCTTCCAAATAGGGCTCAACAAGTTGCTTGATATTGAACAAGACCTTTTCTTCAAGCTCTGCTTTTTCTGCATCCACTCTTTGCAACAAAACTCTCAATGCGGTATTCACCTCCTCGAGATAGAGGTTTTTGACCTTTAATTCTTTTTCCTTTCCTTTCAATGCATGTTCGATCTGTTTCCGTTCTTGTATTTCCTTCGCCAGGAGTTCGTTCACTGTAGAAAGCTCGGCCGTACGCTCCTTCACTCGAATTTCTAATTCGTCGTGAACTTTTCCTAGCGCCTCCTCAATCCGCTTGCGTTTGGTGACATCCCGGTTGCTCGCACGCCTGCCGAGCCAACATCCATCGGTGCCATGCACCTGTTGGCAGATGTGGCCAATCCATCTCTCATTGTTGCAGCGAGTAATGATGCGGAAGTCAAAAGAAAACACATCTTGGCTTTCCAACTCCGCTTTAAGGTGTCTCGCAATGAAAGCACGATCCTCAGGGTGGATGATCGCCTCGAGTAGCCCAGGCTCTCTTTGGAATGCATCTGGATGATAACCGGTGATCCTTTCGCATGATGGTGAAACATAGAGAAATTTCCCATCCGGTCCGATCCAATACTCCCAGTCGAAGGTAAAGTCTGCCACGGTGCGGAACCGCTCATTGCTCTGGTGCAACACCTCTTCCACCCGCTTGCGTTCAGCGGTCTCTTGCTCAAACTGTTTGATAATTGCTTCCAATTCTTCATATGTTGGTTCTCTATCCATCAGAAGATCCTCGCATCGACCTGAGGAAAGGAAAACCCACAGCGGGACAGACTAATTCATCATAATGAGGCCATAAATCTGACCTTGAATCCATATCCCTTTTCTCAACTAAGGGGGAGAGGTTAGGAGATATTTACTTGTGATAACTATTAATCGATCTGCAAAGGAGCTTAGGGCTCACTCAAAAATAACTTCACATTTTATACGCCGATCCATCCCGTCCCGCTGCGTTGCGAAAGCTCGGAATATCCAGATATTCCTGCGTTTTCGCGCCTTGCCGGACGGGCGCCTCAACGCCTAAAATTGTGAACTTATTCTTTCGTGAACCCT
>CALZJV010000311.1:0-8056 GCA_945787595.1 uncultured Desulfobacterales bacterium
GATATTCCAGCCAAATTTTTGAAGCTTGTGAAACGTTCATGATTTACCTCCTTTCGGTATTTGAATTTGACATTTACAAACCGACTGGGGTAAACGAACAATAGCGGTTTTATATTCACAACATTTTTTTAATTCCGGCCGAATGATTTTAAAAAATTTCCCAACCGAATCTTTTAATACCAAAGATATCCAAAAGAAATCTGTAAAAATTTCAGCAATTTTCCGATTGCATAGAATGGCAAGAAATCTGCTGCCGGGAGTCTGTCAAATGCGGAGTTTAATCTTAAAACATATCACAAAACCATCCAAGATTCAGATAATATCAAGAAAACAAGAAATTTTCTCTTAAGCAGGAAACATAATTAGAGCCAAAGCACAAATTTCCCCATTTAGAGCAGTCAATCATTTGACGCAGTTTTCAATTGACAAAAAAGCCAAAATTCTGATCATTGCTCAACCGACTAACATAGGGGAGGAGGTGATGCCAATAAAAGTTTGGGTGGTACCTATCGAAGCACATCTAATAATCACTGACCTAATGATGTGGATCAATAGCTTAATCCAAAGCACAAACCAGGAATCCTTAAGACCATCATCACATTTATAGAAAGGAGGATACAAAAATGCGCAAGCCAATTTCAATTATTCAAATTGCTGTCATGAGCATGCTGGCCATGTTTGTCAGTGTTTCGTTGGTATCATCTGCCGTAAAGGTTGACACATCTGCCCTTCGTGAGGCGGTCACTGTTGAGGGTGTAAGGGCTCACCAACAGGCTCTTCAGGAAATCGCCGATGCCAATGGAGGCACCCGGACATCCGGTTTTGGTGGGTACGATGATTCTGCCGAATATGTCATTGAGCAGATGTTGGCGGCTGGCTACGAGGTAATTGAACAGCCCTTTGATTTCCCATTCTTCCAGGAGCTGGAACCAGCCGAGTTAAAGCAGATAGCCCCTAATCCCACCGTTTACCCCTATTTCGACGTTGCCGGGTTCGCCACGATGGATTACTCTGGTAGTGGCGATGTAACGGCTATAGCTGAGGGCGTAGACCTGATCTTGCCTCCAGCCCCCGACCCCAACACCTCTACCAGCGGATGTGAGGACTCAGATTTTGACAATTTCACACCGGGGTACATTGCCATCATCCAGCGTGGAACCTGCAGCTTTGCTTTAAAGGCACAAAATGCTGAAGCTGCCGGAGCTGTGGGCGTTATAATTTTCAACGAAGGCCAGCCAGGCCGAACAGATGCTTTCCTTGGCACCCTCGGTGGTCCCGGCGCGACCGTTCCCGTGGTCGGTGCTGCCTTCGATGTAGGCGTGGAACTGGCCGCAGGTGATGTTACGGTAGGTATGTTTGTAAACGCTGAATCGGAGATTCACTCAACCACAAATGTCATCGCCGAGACACCGGGTGGTCGCGACGATCGCGTCGTTGTGGTCGGCGCACACCTGGATTCGGTACCCGTGGGCCCGGGCATTCAGGACAACGGAAGCGGCTCAGCCGCAATCCTGGAGGTTGCCCTCCAGATGGCCGAACTCGGCATCGAACCGAGAAATAAGGTCCGCTTTGCTTGGTGGGGTGCGGAAGAATCCGGTCTACTCGGCTCAGAATTCTACGTTGACAACCTAAGCAAGCGGGATATTAAAGACATCGCTCTCAATCTGAACTTTGATATGATAGGCTCGCCGAACTTCGTCCGGTTTGTGTACGACGGCGATGGCTCGGCTACCCCGTTAGCCGGGCCGAATGGGTCGAAGAATATCGAGCAAGTCTTTCTGAATTATTTCGCTGAGCAGGCTCTGGAAACTGAACCTACAGCCTTTGATGGTCGCTCCGATTATGGTCCCTTTATTGCGGTTGGCATCCCAGCAGGTGGGCTGTTCACCGGGGCCGAAGGGATCAAGACGGAAGCGCAGGCAGCGATCTATGGTGGTAATGCCGGGGAGCAGTATGATCCCTGCTATCACCTTGCCTGTGACACATTCGACAATATTAGTCTGGAAGTACTTGATCAAAATTCAGACGCAGTTGCTCATGCAGTGATGACTTTTGCGATGACCACGTCATCAGTGAACGGCACCGATAAGGGTAAGGGCCTTGGTAAGTGGAAGAACAATATGGAGTATCGAGGTTCGAAAGCCGTGAAGTAAGATTAGCAGAATCGACAAAAAACTGCGAAGACTTCACGAGTTAACCCGAAACAGGGGCGGCGCACTCGCGCTGCCCTCCCACAGTTCCAAGAGCAACGGTGTTGTTATCTGCTATCCAAAGCAGAGGGCACCTTGGTTTTATTAAGATAACCATAACATATATGAATATTTACGAATTTTCACATAATGGCAAGAAATCTGGAATTGACCTCGCACTTCTTAACCTCTTCAATACTTCCAATTAAATAGTACCACGTCGTAGCATAACTGTGTAAAATTATTCACATTTTCTATGTAAATTGCTTCACAATTTCACATATTTCCTCATAGCTTGCAGGACTACTTTACTTCTAAACCGATGTAAACGCTTAATATATATATAAATATATATTTTGCACGATTTTTGCAATACACAATCGCAGTTGAACTTAATTTAAAATTTGAAGCAGCGTCCAAGCTCACCTCATGCGAATTGCTGGTCTTACCCTGAAGCTCATACTTAGTTAAGTCTCATCGCGAATCGAAATTCAGCTCCTATCAGCCAAATTCTAAAATCAGTCTTTTTAATCCTTAACCTTTATGGAGAAAGCCATGACAAGGGGTTACCAGAAGATGCCGATATGAATGCCTCTGAGGGTGTTTTATGCCCTTTAGAGGTATTTTTCCTCCATAAAAGCTCTTTCCCAACAGACCTAAAACATAAAGAAGAAAGGAGGGTGAAGGATGAAGACCGCATATATTAGGCAACGAAGGTTTCTCTTTTATTTTTTTATAACGATTTCTTTCATTCTCATACATGGAAATCTTTATGCTGCGATATGGTATGTGGATGGTGATGTTGCAAGCTCAGGTAATGGGAGAAACTGGTCTGAGGCATTCAAAACCGTACACGAGGCAGTAAATATCGCGATTGAAGGGGACGAAATATGGGTCAAAAAGGGTACCTATGCATTTTCTTCTACTCTTGAGACGATGAACAAGGTAAGTAGCACAACTGTGACGGACTCAGTGTGGGTTTGCGTAGCATTTAATCACCCCAATTCCAAGATGAATGTAGCCGAACTCGAAAAATTGAACAGCACACGAGGGGTAATCGAGACTGCTATTGTTGGTAATGAAATAAGGGTTAGAGTGGAAAGCACCGCACCTCCTCCCACCATTAATTTGGACAAGGCATTTAATGTTTATGGAGGCTTTGCCGGGTGGGAAAGCCAGAAGGGTCAGAGAGACTGGGAGAATAATGTCACTTTATTAGACGGACAGGGACAGTCATTATTTTATGTTACTGCCGATGCCACAATTGACGGCTTTACCATAACCAATGGAGGTGGTAGTTCTGGAGTTGCGATCTTCAATTTTCAATCCAGCTCACCCACCATTAGGAATTGCAGGTTCATAAACGATCACAATACTAGGTGGGTAGCAATCCGTAGTGTGGGATCTTCCCCCACGATCGCAAATTGCTTATTTTCTAATATGAAGTACTGGTATGGGCCAGTCGCTAATTTTAGCTCCTCCCCTGCCATAATTGTAAATTGTACATTTGATCGCTGCTCTGGTGGTGATTCCAATGCAATTCTCAATTATTCGGGTTCGGATTCTATTATCACAGACTGCTTTTTCACAAATAATTCCGGAGCAACCAGCGGCGGCGCCATCTATAACTGGGAATCCTCCCCCACAATTACAGGATCTATATTCCATCAAAATCACGCATCTGACTTTGGCGGCGCGATCTATAATGCGACTGGTTCGTTTCCATCCATTACAAACTGTGTGTTTTATGGGAATAATGTTGGCGTACAAGGCGGTGGTGCGATCGCAAATGATGGATGGGGGCACCAACCAGCCTCCTCTCCCACCATCATAAATAGCACGTTTTATGATAACTGGTGTAGGATACATAGTCCACCATATCCAACTAAAGGTGGAGCTATCTATAGCCGATATATCCCCAGTACCATCACAAACAGCATCTTCTGGAATAACAGCGCAGCTATAGATCCAGAGATCCATGACGCTTTTGGAGGCGTTTCAAATGTAACTTACTCCAATATTCAAGGAGGCTATCCAGGTGAAGGCAACATAGATGCTGATCCCTTATTTGTCGATCCTGATAATGAAGATTTTCACCTCAGCCTCGATTCACCTTGCATTGATACGGGTACGTCAATAGATGCGCCTGATGATGATATCGACGGAGATTTGAGACCGCAAGGAGCAGGTTATGATATAGGTGCCGACGAATATGTTTGTGAGATAAACATAGAAGCCATTTTAGAGTTCTTTTATCAATCTGTTAAGGATGAAACGATTAAAGGCCGCGGCAAAATTCCGTATCTTGCGAATTTTAGACTTTGGCTATTCAGACAAATGCTTGAAACTGCTAAGTCATTTATTGAAAAAGAAAAGATGAATTATGCCTGTAGAACATTAAATCGTGTATTCCTGCGTTGTGATAGCGAACCGAAGCCTAAAGACTTTATTAAGGGAGAAGCAGTTCCAGAACTGGCAGATATGATTTTAGTCCTGATGGAAAGCTTTGGATGTGAATAATTTTATATACTAATTATCAAAAAACAAGGGCAGGGTCAGAAATGGCTCGGCCTTTGATATCTGCTATATATCTGAAATAAAACCAATGGCTTAAAGTTCAAGATATTCAAATGATATCTTGAAGTGAGCAATCGTTATTTTGCCGATCCCACCTTACACTCAATTTGAATTCCACATCAAAATTCAGCTATAAAATATGTGCAAAATTCAAAGCTCTTGAATTAGAGCCGAATCAGCACCTTAAGATAAAGATCTCCCCGCCCACCCGTCGCAGCTTGTTTTCCAAGGCCCTTGAGCCGAAGTTTGCGACCTTCCTGTATTCCTGCCGGTACCACCACTTTAAACAGCCGTTTATGAAAACCCCAGGGAATGTTTACCAGCTTGCGGGTCCCTGTGACGGCCTCATGAGGAGTAATGGCAATTGTACCATAGAGGTGGGGCGCCGGGCCGGACCCAACCGGCCGAATGACTTGCAGACGAGGGGTCTTTTTCCGTTCGGTAACACGGCCTAATTTTGCAGGAGGTGAGACACTCGGCAATACCAGCAGCAGTTTTAAAAAAATGATACCGAAAACAAAGCCCCCGATATGCGCCCACCAGGCAACCCCGCTCACCTGGCCTTGGCTGGCGGCGGCATTGAAAAATTGCAGAATAAACCAGATTCCAAGAAAAAAAGCAGCCGGAATTTCTAAAAAGTAAGGGATAAAAAAGATGGGGATAAGCGTTAATATTCTGGCGCGTGGATGCAGAATAAAGTAAGCACCCATAATCCCGGCTATCGCACCGCTGGCCGCGTGGATGCAGAATAAAGTAAGCACCCATAATCCCGGCTATCGCACCGCTGGCCCCAATGGTCGGGACATTCGAATTCAGGTTCAGCAACATATGGGACAAACCCGATGCCAATCCGCAAATAATATAAAAGACCAGATAACGCAAATGGCCGAGTCGATCTTCGACGTTATCACCAAAAATATATAGAGACCACATGTTGCCGAGCAGATGCCAGAAGCCCCCATGCAGAAACATAAAGGATAAGTGAGAAAAAGCCTGCTGGAAAGGTGTAAAATAAACGCTGATTTGGGGAATGGAATAACGGGCCGGGACGAGGCCGTAGATGTAGATAAATTTCTCTATTCCGATCCCCTGGGTAAGTTGATAAAGGAAAATGAGAACATTGAAACCGATGATTGTGTTGTTGACAACCGGGTAATTTTTAGTTGGGACGGTATCCCGCAGGGGAATCATTTATCACGCTGCAAATCAGCGACCACCAGCAGAGCTGGGGCTATGAGGATGGCCCCTGGAAGGGGCCGGGGCCACCTCTGCTGCTGGCCGCTGATTTTTTAAAAAGAATTTTGGATAAGTAATACTTTTGAAACGCTACCGCTATACCTCGAATATTTTCGTGACATTTTTTTATCTCTAGTATAGCGGATAGGTCTGTCTTGATAACCACTTGACGGATTTATCAATGGTAAGTATCTTGTTTGCTTCAACCGGATTTGGTGATGGTTGTTCTGCTGGCGTATACCAAACAAATTGTATAAAATATCAGCAAAAATTCTTTTTTATATCAATTCATAAGCCGCCGGCATCGATCGAGTTTGCACCAGAAGAAAACGAGAAACGGAGCGATGGCTCATGATTTCGGCCGCTGGGTGAATAGCGCAACAAATAAACCAACGAAAGGAGAGCAACATGTTTTTCCACATACTGTGCCCGACTGACTTGAAGGAGCGGGCCTACATCTCACTTAAAAAAGCCGTTCAGATTGCTCATCAGTTCGACGCGCGGATAACGATGCTCAACGTCCATAGGGAGTTTATGGATAAACACGAGCGCGAAATGCTTAGGGTCAGTGTCGATAAATTGAAAAAAAAATATCGACAAGTTGCCATCGAATCAAGAGATGAAATGAAAAACGTCATTCATGAGTTACACGCAGACGACATCGATATAACCTATCTGCTGCGAAAGGGGACACCGGCGGATACCATTATCGATGTGTCCGCTCAAGAGAGTGTGGACCTCATCGTGATATGTACCGACGGCCGAGACAATCTAAAGGACTTTGTCACTGGTACAATAACCGAACAAGTTATTAACAACGCCCCTTGTCCGGTACTCGTGATTCCCCATCGAAAGTAACCTTTGTGGTCGTTGAACCTCACACAGGTTTCCTTTTCGCTTGCAAAGGTTTTTAGGGCTGAATCGATCCTTCTGACACTGGTGAAAAATTGTGGATTTGCAGCTCCAAACTTTTCTTCTCTGATTAATGACGAAAAAATGACGGACACAAGATAGTGTGGTCCGCCTTTTTTCTCATGTTTTAAGATATCTCGATATACCCTAAAGCCGAACGATGAATTTAAGTGCTATGTTTTTTATACCAAATTTTCATTTGCAAACTTTACGATTTCTTGCCACAACATGCAATTCGGTGATTATCGAAATGTGTGATGATATGTTTCTGATATCATAAGATTTTTAGAATTTATAGAGTACAAATAAATAGCAGATAGCGTCACCAGCAGCCTGAGTGCCGGGAAAGATGATATCACAAATTTTTATGGCCATTGATAATTCCAACTTTGTTGGAGGTATCCACAGTTTTTTGGTTTTAAAAAATTATAGTTTCCCAGATATCTGCAATTATTGACAATTGTCTCTTCTATATTTTCCCGTTAAATGCAATCTGCAATTCAGCCTGTTTCAATTTTTCGCAGGTATCTTCAGCCGCATGCCATCTTCTGCCAATATAATATCCTTATCGTAGATATCATTCATGCCCATTAAAAAGATCTTTTCGGTTATTTTATTTGGCAGTGGCGGAATAATGTGGGTAAGCACCAGCTTATCCGCCCCGGCCTCCTTTGCCACCTGTGCGGCTTCTAGCGTGCTTGTATGTGTTTCTTTGATGTAGCGTATAGCTTTTGCACTCAAACTAATTTTTAATTCATCTGCCACACGTTGCGCAGCATCGAGCATGCGCTTGCTAAAGGCCTCATGAATCAAAATATCAGCACCCTTGGCATGACGAATCACTTGTTGGCTGAACCTTGTATCGCCACTCACCAACACCAACCGACCTACATATTCGACACGATAACCATAAGCATACTTCCACTCCGGATGTTCAACCATGAACGCCTTAACAACCAGCCCGTTTTTTTCATATACAGTGTGCGCTTCTTTATCGTTCACTGTTACGATATGGGGCTCAGCCACAGCAAGCGTAGCATCCAGATCATCTTTTCCCCTCCGAGCAATTCTATCCTCAATATCTTCCTTGTAGACTTCTGCAAAGCCACTCAGGAGTGCTTTGGTTCCGGGAGGACCGAACA
>CALZJV010000311.1:8142-16654 GCA_945787595.1 uncultured Desulfobacterales bacterium
TGAAGATGGGTAAGAAACACGGTGCTGATCTGTTTATACGGAGCCTCCATTTCCGTTAACCGCCCCATGCAACCCTGGCCTGCTTCGATAAGAATAAATTGTCCTGCCGCGATGATTCCAAGACAGGGCTGACCACGTTTCGAGGCGTGGCGAGGACTGCCAGTGCCAGCAAACAAAATTTCCAGACCATCGCGCTGCAGCGTGTCATGGCTATCTTTTTGAAATTCCTTTTTCACCACGCGATACAGGAAGCGATCAAGATCGAAGGTAAGGTAAACGATCGTGCCACCTGCGATTACAAGTAAAACGATAACCAGTAGAATGAGTTTTATTTTCGACATTCTTTAACCTTCCGCTTTTTGGTTAGTCATTTTATGAAACAGGTCTGGTAAAAAACTTGCTAAATGATTCATTTCTTCCGCACAGTGAATTAGCAGCCCTTCACCAAGGTATGCTGGCAGGACTTTCTTTCGCATAGTTTTGGTATTTAGCAGCTTGCCAAGAATGATTCCCAAAACCGGGATTGTGATTTCTATATCACCTGCCCAGAAGCGACTGCGCATCTCACATCCATCATCGGTATCACGGATTAAATGGATCATGTGGGCTATTTTCAGCGGTTTGTCCAAATAGCCGACTCGAGCACAGACTGCAGTACCAACGTTGGCCTCCGCAAACCGGGAGGTATCCAGGTATTCCGATGGATCCCTAAAATTAATTCGCAGCTTACTTGTCTCTCCGCTCATTGTCTCATGCACCAGATGGGAATCCCCAATGTAGTTGGCATCGTCGGGATCGTTATTGCGTTTTTGCTCTCCTTTTTCCCATGCGGTCCAGGCATGATCTTTGGGATGCCACCATTTGTAATGGTTTGAGTTGGCCATCCAACCAAACCACCAGTTTATCATCCGGCCCTTGCAACCTGGCATCTTTGTCAAACACGCCACCTGAATCTTTCCATCGGGGAGGCGTGTATAGCCTGTTTCCAGCGGCAAATACCCTGGTTTCAACAAATCGTTGGCTTTATCCATTAGCAGACCCTGTGAAGGATCGACCCACCCTGTAGCCAAGGCCTCCGTCACATGCTCAGGTAGCGGCTGCATGGTGCTGTCAGGCTGAAATTCCGCATCAACAGATAGATTTGCCATTCCCGATTATCCTTTAAGATGATTTTTTAATTGAATACGTCTTGGGTTTAGACATCTCAAAACCTTGGTTATCTTTCCAGCAAACCAAATATCAGCCGAGTAACGATATATTGAGATGATCTAAACCCCGGCTGAATTGATGATATGCTCTAAATTTGCTCTAAATATGAGAGACTCCCGGCGGTAGATTTCTTGCCTGAACGCCCAAAATTTACCGGAATGGCAAGGTTGGCATAATAACTTTGTAGCCTTATGGCGTTTGTTGGCTTATAACCTTCAAAAATCGCGCAGCTTGGCTTATAACCTTCAAAAATCGCGCAGCTTGTCAATTTCGGTTGATTTTTTTTAGGTGGCAGTTTTGGTTATTGACTTGATTGGCTTGCAAAACAAACCCAAAACTTACGTGGGTTGTAG
The DNA here is from genome assembly GCA_945787595.1 of uncultured Desulfobacterales bacterium. Next base: position 9,705 of record CALZJV010000311.1, read on the forward strand.
ACTCCGAATGGAATACCGACACCGAACTTTGGCACAAAGCAGAAAAGATATCAAAACTAACTCGCTTGGTCCAATTGCCTCAACATGCACACGAATACTTCTGCTATCCGAGCCCCAATTTCCTGATGATCCTTTGGACCTGGGGTACTATGTCCTGGCCGGTGTCGACATCCTCATAAGGTCCTTCCATCGGGTCATATGCCTTTTCAAAAAGCAAATACATTGAATGGGTTTTGTCGCCTAAAATGTGGTCTTCGCGACCTTTTTCACGAAGAAGCCTCTGCTTAAGAATCTCTTCATCGCAGTTAGTATTTATCCAATAGACTCTGATATTCAATTCTTTGGCAGCTTCTTGCCACAGTTGGCGGAATATTTGCAGGTGTAATGTTTCGTCGATAATCACCATGTGAGAAGGGCTTTGGGCAAAGAAATGCGGCAGCCTGCGTATTGCCTCCGCGTAATACTTGTAACGGTATTCTGGGGGATCTATGCTTTTTGCCGCAATTTCCTCAGGAACGATCTGTCTTTTAACCTCATCGATTTCAAAGTGGATTGAGTTTGTTTGCCTGGCAAATTCCCTGGCCAGCGTAGTTTTACCTACCCCTGGGCCGCCCACGATAATCATCAGGGATAGTTCATTTCCGGGGCCTGGGTCAATGAGTTTTGCCGCTATCTCTGCTATATCGTCTAATTGGAAGCTGTTTTTCAATGTCATTGACCGACCTCCTAGAGCTCCGCCAATAATTATCACGACTGCAAGTTGGAGCCAGTACTTGACGATTTCGACTCGGATTTTCTTCTACAATTCAGCGTCACCAGGATTGTGAACGAAGTCGGTCGTCACTCCAGGGTCACCAGAAATGCAACAATCAACACAAATGCAGCCGTTCGCAAATGTGTACAAAAATATTGAACAGCATGTTTGCCGCCTAACATTAATATTGAATAGTCGGCGTGCTTTTATTCGATATTGGGATGTTATATCGCAGTCGATTAAAGTACCCCATCTGGAACAAAAAATAGGCTGATAGGCTGTCTTGAATTCTATACCATCCTTTTAGGTCAGAAGCATCGAAATCACAACATAAATCGAGCGTATCCCAATTCGGGCAAAAGTTGTGATTCTTATCTATTCAGATGAAAATTTGGATGGAGTATCATCAAGTCAATTTGAAAAAAAATACCCAGAACTTCAGCGTTGTTGGAGAGATATATGGATTTAGAACACTGCTCTTCAGCCACGCAGCTGTTTTGTATCGGCTACAACCACTTATTGGACGGCCATTGGTTCGTAGAGCATGCCGCAGGACCGAAAGAACGACTGTAAGACATAGCTCAGACGTGAACCTCTTCCGAAACATAAAGACGAAACTCCGCTATCGTCTCAAAGCCAAGTGACCGGTAGAGACTCTCGGCCATTGGCGTGAAATGCAGGACAACAATGTTCCTTACAAGCGCTCGTGCTGTTTTATGAGCTGCAAGGGCGAGGATGCTGGCAAAGCCGACGCATTCCGAAAAACTATTAAAAAAATGGCTTCCGTAAAACAAGGATTCTCTAAAACGGCTCATCTTCTGCGGTCGAGTGTAGCTCAATTGGGACTGTATTGAATGGCTCAACCCACTATTCCTGGATAGAAACCGAAAGGGAAATTATTTTGCAATCTATTCCTTTGCCAAGACATTGACCCGGAATTTTTCATTCAGAAACCGGCTAATTTTATAGTGTTTCGGCTAAATATTATTTTCCAGCATTTCTTTTATAAGCACTTCCCTGGAGGTCAAGCAAAAATTAGCGATTCTACAGGAGCGTATAGCAGATTTACGAATAGTATCACTTCTTGAATTGAGCAATTCACTTTTAGCTCCGCAGGAAACAATATATCAGTCACTCTGCAATCATAGCAATTTTCAGGTTTCATCAATATATCAAAGGGGAACCTCGTGGTGTTCCATTGCAAGTTCATTCAAAAGTTCTTACCGCAATGGCAGTGATAGACCGATCTTCTTCTATTCTGCCAATGTTAACCGTGGAATCCAATTTGGTGGTAAATTTTTCCTCAATGATCAGGGCATTCGCTCCACGACTGGCAGCCTCCTTCTGCATCATCTGAAGCAATTCAGCCCAAGGATGGTTAAAATCTCCATCAGCAGTTACCCACCCGATTTCCTCATATTTCAGATCCGTTGGTGGACTCTTGAATATTTTGACTGTTCCTTTGTAGGGTGGATATGTCTTGCCCGTGGGAGCGAACTTTACTTTTGCACAACCAATGAAGATCAGGCCAATTAATACCAGACCCAATAACGCATAGGCCTTTTTCATCTTACCTCCTTTCAAACTTAACTCTTGCCATAACCTGCAGTCAAAGCAGATTGCGTGTTTCATTCGGATATCCAAATATAAAAACCCCAAATCTAATTAAGAAATGGGGTTCTATATCTCATCCATGGCAATCTCCAAAGGGTTTACCGTTGGCTTCAATGCGAATAATTGATTTCTTAGTATCAAATTTCTTTATTTGATGTCAAACCAATTCCAAAATTAAAAAAATTCTCTACGCACTTTGCGGTGAATATAATATTAAATCTCATGGGATTAGTACGGTCGTCGCAGATACCTGCCGCTGGGTTCACCGATGACCTCCCCATTGTCATAGATCCGCCGGCCCCGTAGGAAAGTGGTCTTGACACGGGCACCCAGCTCTAACCCTTCAAAAGGGGTGTAACCTTGCCGGGACTCTGACTCCTCCGAGTGAGCCATCCATGTCTCGCCGGGATCGACCAAGGCGATATCCGCATCCAGCCCCTCAACCAGATCGCCTTTGCGGTTTAATCCGAACCTGCGGGCCGGGTTGAAACTTGTGAGTTCGGCCATCCGGTTATAGGACAATCCTCGCTTCTGCCCCTCGCTGACCAGGGCGGAAAGGAGATATTCAGTGCCGCCGAAACCTGACTTCGCCAACCAGATATCGCGGGGTTGATGAGAATCTACCTTAAGCTCGTGTTTGCAGCAGGCATGGTCACTGCAAACCCAGTCCAGTTTGCCATCCAGCAGCTTCTCCCAGAGAAATTCCACATCCTCTCGCGGCCGGATCGGTGGATTAACCTTGGCATAAATTCCGGCTGCAGCTTCGATGTCCAGCATCAGGTGCCCAATGGTCACTTCGCGACGGAAATCAATGTGCGGAAATACTTCCGCCATCTGGAGGGCAGCCGTCACTGCTTTGCGCGAGGACAAATGCAGTAGGTTGATATTCGGCAAATCGGTCTCGTTGGCCAGATAGGCCGCGATGAAGATTGCCAGCCCCTCGGAGTGCGGAGGTCTGGCCGCGTGGTAAGCCGGCAGTCCATGCATCCTGCCTTCCTCTTCCACCATCTTGGTGTAGGCTGCCATGATTTCGGCAGTCTCGCAGTGCAGGCTCAAGCTGATCTGATTTGCTTTGTCGGGATATTTCTGCATCGCTCGCTTGATAGCGCGCATGACGAATTCGAAATGAGCGAAGTCATAGCGCTCATCCTCGCCGATCATGAGAAACTCATTCTGGTTGGAAGAACGGCCGTGCAGCCCGTGACTGCCGTAGAACATGAAGATCTTAAACGATGTTAGGCCGAATTCATTAATGAGATCTTCAATTTCCTCGATGTGCTGCCGGTCCATCGGTGCCAGGTGATAGGCATAGTCCACATGGAAACGTCCTTCGGACAGTTCCAGCACCTTGGGGAAGAAGCTGCGGTAGGGTCCGCTTTGGTTGAGATAATATGCACCGGTTCTGATATAGTTGAGGCTGGTGGTCACACCGCCCATGCAGGCGGCACGGCTCTCGCTAACCGCATCTTCCTGCAGTGGTGAATAGATCCCGGTGTGCATATGGGCATCCACTACGCCGGGAAACGCCAACCTGCCATTGCCATCATATACTTCGGATGAGGCATCCGCATTGAGGTTGAGCCCGGTGTGATGTATCTTGCCGTCTTTAACAGCGATATCTGCATCCGCTATGGAATCGACATTCGGCCGGACCATGCGCACGTTTTTAATCAGAAGATCGTATTCCTTGCCGTCGTCCATGACCTCCTCCTTTGTCGTTTTTTCGCGCCTTCTTGTAAGTACAGGCTAGATGGTTTGCGCAACTCGGGCATGGCGCTTCGCATTCTACCAGCGTTTCCGCGATTCCACTGACGGTTGAACCTTTGATGCTCTCGATCAGCCGGTTTATGCGCCTAACATGTGTCCGAAAGCCGTCGATAACCAGTGTGGTAGAGCCCTCCCCTCCCGAGATGCCGCCCTTGCCTATCACGAAGCAATCCACATCCGCCAGCGCTGAAATGGACTCCACTTCCGTGACAATGCGGCCGACAACCGGTGTCAGCCCAACCGCCATGCCCATGGATAGGTCAACACTTTTGCGGCTTGTTTTTTGAATGATGTCCAACAATGAGCCGGGAATGAGTTTTTCAAGCCCGGCGGCGATAATAACGTGGCGGCACTCGGACATCAGACCGGAAATAATCCTGCCCGGCGGTCCTCCCAAAGGCGCACCATACATCATGGCAGCATTACCGTGTGAATCGATGGCATTGGCGCCGATAATGACGACATCGTCCGGGCCCAGTTGTTGAACTGTTGCGTCGAGTGTTTGATCGGCGTCAACAACTTTCCCCATTTTGATCAGTGCGCAGTGAAATTTGCCGGGATTTGATCCGGCTGTCACCGTACCCCGGGGGCTGACTCGACCCAGTATGTTCATGGGTTTGCCCGCCAGCTCTTCACAAACGGCAGAAACGGTGGTCCCCCCTTTTAGGAAGATGTTGCCGGTCTCAAGGGCAGCTTTGACTACCGCAAGACCGGCAATGCCTTTGGCGATGATTCTTTTGGCTTCGGCTACGGTAAGCGTGATTTGTATTCTCATTTTTAAATCCCAAACTGATCGGTTCGAGAGTTGATCATAAAATACGGATCAACATCGACCTTTCGGGTCCAACCTTCATAGTAGGTTTTTACGCGCTCCTTCAAGGTATCCATCGCCTTGATGATGGCCTCTTCTTTTGCAGACCTTGGACGCGAAGCTGCCTCTGCCAGACGCCGGCCGACGGCGTCTTCATCGATCGTTAATAGCCTGCCCGCTTGCACGACAACACGGCCGTTGACCAGCACGGTGTCGACAAATCTGCCCGCACCGCGATAAAGCAGCGTGTCGATGGGATCGTGCGACGGATCCACGTAAGGATGGGCCATGGCGGTGTAATCGATCAGGACCATGTCGGCCATGCGACCGGGTTCAAGCCTGCCCAGCTGATTGTCATACCCGAGCAGAATCGCATTGTTTTCAGTTGCCATCCGTAAAACCTGGCGCGATGTCATGTGCGCAGAATCCAGCTCAAGAGACGGCAGCCGGTGAAGGAGATAGCAGATCTTCATCTCCTGAATGATATCATCATCGTCGTTGATAGATTTGCCGTCCAGTCCCAACCCGACCAGCACGCCGGCCTGCAGCATGTGAAATGCCGGGGAGATGCCGTTTCGGACGCGAAGATTACACGACGGGTGATGGGTGACCGCCGTACCGGTCTTGGCAAGCAGTCCGATATCATCTTCCGTCGGCCAGACACAATGCCCGATGACAACGCCTTTGCCGAGAAATCCGATATCGTGCATATGACGAACCAGCGTTTTGCCGAGAAATTTTAAACCGTAAACTTTTTGAAATATCGATTGAACGGCATGAACGTGAATCGGTGTGTTTAAGTGTTGGGCGGCTTTGCGTATCTCCAGCAACAACTCATCCGTGCACCATTGCGGCGCCAGGGGCCCGAAACCGATGCGGCTCATATCCGTGTTGTGCTGCGCATGCAGGTTGTTGACCGCTTCGACAAAATTATCTGCGGATAGAGAGCCTGCCGGCGGCGGCGCGGTCAGCACCCGGCGGAGTTCCTCGGGCAGATCATTTAAAAAGGACGCATTGTCTCCATAGACAAATGGGTTATCGTTACGGACACCGGGGTTGAACTGTACCCGAATGCCGCTGTCCCGATAGGCCTGCAATCCTTCATTAAATTCCGACTCGAATTCAGCCGGATTCTTCAGCAAATGATTGTGCATCGTGGTGGTTACGCCGCACTTCAAAAGTCGTATGGCGGAAAGCGCCAGGTCATCGTAGGTTGACACGGGCACATATTTGCGGGTATCGAAAAGCCAGGACTCCAGGGTGTTGTCCAGGGCGCCCCGTTGAAAATCCGTCAGCCCTCTCCCATGGCCGTGGCCGTTAATCAAGCCCGGCATGAGCAGAAAATCGTCTCCGCCGATAACGTCCGCATTCGGATATGCGGCCGACAGTTCTCCAAAGCTGCCAACGGCTTCGATCTTCTCACCCGCTACTGCGACTGCGCCACCGTGTATGACTGCTTTATCGTGGGCGGGGACCACCCGTCCGGCCCGCACAATGGTTTTAACCTCAGACATTTGCTGTTTCCTCCTTTGATGTAAATAGCTATTAGTAAAGATCCGGGTCCAGAGGGCCCGGCTTCCGGCTCGTAGAGCCTAAGAGCCTACAGCTCGGAGAGAGGGGTGATATGGGTGATTACGTTTGCCAGCAGTGTTCAGGTGTCGGGTGTTCCGCCGGAGGCGGATCAGGTGTCAGCAACCGAATTCGACCCGCTATCTCGGAGTCGCTCATTAAATGGACTTTCTTTCACCGGTGTGGGTCTTCAGTTGCAACCAAATCAGTGTTCAGGTTTCAGGATTCGGTATTTACTGACACCTGACACCTGAAACCTGAAACCTTGAACAGATTTGATCTATGGCAGAGCCGCTCACCTCTGACCTGGCCCAGAGGACCAGGTTTTCGATTTTGAATAAATTATTCTGTGACATACGAAGATAAAAAAACAGATTCAAGCTAAATGATGGAATGGAAAATCGCACCCATTCGCAATGAGAAGGATGAGATCAC